>CAZZFU010000011.1:0-11669 GCA_964653965.1 Candidatus Woesearchaeota archaeon | reverse complement strand
GGAATTTTTCCTTCTTCTAGAGGCTCTCCTTCACTCAGTAATATTTGATTAAGATTTAGACAATCTTTATTGTGATGAACTGGATATTCAACATTAATAATCATTGTTGTTAGATTTCCTTCTGATTCACCTAAAATATTTAAAATTAAATAATCTAAAATATATTGTTTTTCTCTTTCTCTAGCAGTTACTGGATGAAGAATAACATAGAGAAAAACCAAAAAAGTCACAAATATCACAAAAGATACTACAACTCCCACATGAGAGCCTTTTTTATTCTTGTTTATATTATTCATTTTAATTTAAAAAATATTTTTAATTATACTGCAGCTGCTCCTCCCATAAGTATGTTTGCACCAGCAGATATTAGAAATGCAAGAAGCATTAAAGCAAAAGAGTGTTTTATGCCTGCCTTTACAGTTCCTTCTGAGAGTTTTCCAACAGTTAATCCAGTAAAAAATCCCTGAATTAAAAGCATATATAGAAAAGCACTTGACATTTCTTCTTGAGTGATTTCTCCTCCACCACCAACAGCACTTATTCCACTTATTCCAATATCTCCAATATCAGAAACTCCTGAAACCATTGGCAAAATCTGAAATTGCATAACAAGAATAATAACAATAAATACAAAAAAGATAATATATCCCTGAACAACTAAAGTTGAGATAGCTGCTTTTCTTTCTTTTTTTAATTTATCAGACATACTAACAGCCTCTGCAACAGATTCTAAAATTTCTCCGATTTCTCCACCTGCTCTCTCTGCTTGTCCAATTAAAGTAATTGCTCTTGAAATAGTTTTATTATTAATGTCTTTTGAAAAAACTCTAAGAGCAGCATTTAAAGGAATTCCCATTGTTATTTGATTTGCTAGTTTTTTAACATGAGGGCTTAGTTCTCCATAAGCCTTATCTTTAACATTTACAATACTTTTGCTAATTGGAGTTCCTGTTTTAACACTCTCTACTAAATTTCGAGAAAATTCCAAAAACATTTCTTCTTTTTCATTAGAAACTCGATTTTCATGTATTATTGTAAAAACAAAAGGAGCAAGAGCAACTATGAATCCAAATCCAATTAATAAAAAGAAGATTTTAGTTTTCATTAAAAAAAGTGCTGTGGCTATTAATATTACAGCCATTACAATTCCTATAAAGTGTGATTTACCTAGTTCCATTTTTTGATTTTTTCATTTTATTATTCTTTTTTCACATGCAAAAATGTAAGGAAAAGAATATTTATTATTGAAACTGCCAAAACCATTATTATAGTAATTGTATTTGTACTAAAACTAATTCCCAATCCACTAATTTTCATCATTATTAATAAAAGCATTAAAATCATAGGAGCAGCGACGACAAGACTAATATATATGTCCATAAAAGTTTCAGCAGTCTTAGACTGTTTTTCTCTTTCAAGTCTATGTTCAAACAACAAACTTTTTGATCTTTCTTCAAAGAAATTAGGAAGATCTCCTCCTGAATTTATTGTTGTCGCAAGTCCACTAAATAATTCTGATAATCTTTTACTTGGACTATTAAAAGAAGCATTTCTTAAAGCACTAACAAAATTATATCCATGAATATTTATTTCATTTATAATTTTTGTAAATTCTCTTGACAAATAAGGATATTCTTTTGTGGTTATTATTATATTAAAGATTTTACTTGGATCAATTAGAGAACCAGAAATTGCAGCCATATTTATTGTTGCAAATGGAAGTTCATGCTCAATTCTATTTCCAGTTGATTTTTTTTCAAGAGAAGGATAAAAATACATTATAAGAAAAGTTACTAAAGGAACAATAAGCATAATCCAGAAAAGTTTTAGAAATCTTCCTAAAATATCATCTGTCATTAAAGTTATTATTGGCAACTCAGCAGTTACTTTGAAAAATACAAAAAAGGCAGTAAGAAGAATTCCAGCAAAAAAAGACAAAAAAGCACCATAATATATAAGAGAAATATAAGTTGTAGGAGTGTATTGCATATTTGCTTTAATTAAATCTCTCTCCATACCTCGAAATGCTTTTTTATGAACCATTTTCATAGAAACTCTTGAAAACATTCTATTTGCTCTTTTTGCAAACTTTTTTGGTTTTATTTTTTTTGTTTTTACAGTTGACTTTTCTCTTTTCTTTAATCTTTTTAGAGTTTCTTTTTCAAGTCCTTCGAGTTTCAAATTTTTATCTAATTTTATTAATTTCTTTCTTTTTTGAAGATTTATTTCTTCTGGAATTTTAATTTCTTCTCTTGAAACAGGATATTTTACAGGAGTTTTAGAGAGAACAGTTTTAGGAGGAGCAGGCTTAGTAACAGGAGTTTTAGCAGCAGGAGCTTTGGTTTCTGGTTTTTTTATTTCTTTTTTTTCTGATATTTTTTTAATTGGTTTTGATAAATACATTGCTTTAATGTTTTTAATTGCCCTCTCATTTGTTTCATGTAAATTTTTCTTTAATTTTTCTACTTGAGAAGCCATCATTTTTCTTTCTGAGATTCCCTTTAATTTAATCAATTGTTTATATAAAATCATTAATTCTCGAACTGCTTTTTTTTCTTTTTTTACATTATTTTTCAATTCTTTCATTAAATTCTCAACTTTCATTTGCGAGTCATTTCTGATATTTTATCAAAAATCTTTAACATGAATTTTTTCATTTTATCAAAATTTTCATAATCTTTCTTTTTGTAGAAATCTTCTAATTTTTTTGCAGATTCATCTAAAGTATCAGTAAGTTGATGAAGATATTCCAACTCTTTAATTCCAGGACTTTCCCCCTCTTTTTTCATATTTAAAAGAAACAAATTGCATATAAAAAACTTCTTATTCAATTCCGAATCTTTTTAAAATCATCTGAGGTTTTTTATAATACTCATTTATTATGTCTTGAACTTCTTTAAAATCAAAGATTTTTTGACGATATAATTCATATATTACTTCAACTCTTCTTTTAAATTCAATATTTAATGTTTCTGAATCTAATCCATATCTTTTTTCTATTTTTTCAAATACCTTGCTATTCTTTTTAAAATAAAATTGATCATCAATTGGATTCCAAACAAAAGGAGTATTAGTCAGAGCAACTCCATCAGCATTTACGTTTATTATTTCAACAACTTCTTTTAATTTTCTTGTTTCTTGTTTATTTACAATTGCATGAGTCATAATACAGACAGTATCTAAAACATTTAAAAGAGAAGGAGATAATTCAATTGGAGGAGTCTCTAATCTTTTTATAACAGTGTCAATAGAATCTGCGTGAATAGTGCTTATTGATGCGTGTCCTGATGCCATACCCTGAAAAAGAACAGATGCTTCTTTACCTCTTACCTCTCCAACTATTACATAATCTGGATTCTGTCTAAAGGAAGCTCTTAATAATGTAAATAAATCAATTTCTCCTAATCCTTCAACACCTGTGGCAGATCTCACAACACTCGGAAGCCAGTTTTCTCTGGGAAGATTTAATTCACGGGTATCTTCAATACTTACAACTCTTGCTTCAGGTGGAATGAAAAATGCAACTGCATTTAACAGAGTTGTTTTACCTGAAGAAGTACCACCTGTAATTAAAAAATTCATTTTATATTGAACCAACAACCATAAATATGCAAGGATTTCTGGACTTAGAGTTCTAAATCCAACTAATTGAGGAGGAGTCCAAGGAGTTTTTGTGAATTTTCTAATTGTAAAAGTTGGACCTTTACTAGTTATGTCTTTGGTATATGTAGCATTTACTCTACTTCCATCAGGAAGACTTCCATCTAAAATTGGTTTTGCATATGATATATATTTTCCACATCTTTGAGCGAGTTTTTCCACAAAACTTTCTAATCTAACAATATTTTGAAAAGTTAGATTTGTTTTCATATTTCTATAAATTCTATGAACAATATAAACAGGAGTTCCTACACCATTGCACTCTATATCTTCTACAAAATAATCTCTTAAAAGAGGGTCTGTTTCATTAAATCCTATAAAATCTCTAACAAGATAATAATAAATTTTCTTAAAACTCTCGTAATTCATATCTATTCCAAGTTCAATTGTAAGAATCTTAAATCTCTGATGAATATACTCTAATAAATTTTCTTCGTCCTTTTCAACAACTTCTTCAAAATTAACCATATCTCTCATTGCAGTAATTATTTCTGCTCTATATATCTGTTCTTGTTCATCTAAAATAGGCTCTTCTAAATCATAGACTAATTCATATTCATTAACATCCCAATAAATATGAACATATGCAAAAGGAGAAACTAAAGGATATCTAACATCAACTGTTGTTTTATCTTCGACTTTTTTAAGAGGAGGAATTTTTGGACTAAAGTCTATAGGAACTCTAGGATATTGATTTATGTTGTTTTTTGCTATTTTTTCTGTTTTTGCCATTTTAATTTAAAGTTATATCTACTACTGTTTTATCATTGAAATCTTTTCCAAAGTTAGAGATAACGAATTTATAAGGGGCTTTTGCTTTGCTGATTATTTTTTCACTATCTCCTCCACTATAAGTTAAATTATATGCTGAATAATCCCTAGTTATATTAACTAAAGATATTTTTCCTATTTCTTCTGTTATTATAATTAGATTTCCCTGACTAATTTCTTCACCAGGCTCACTATAGAGATACTTTCCTTCTAATTCAAAAGAAATTTCATTATCTTCTCCATCTAATTTTAAATTCCCTTTTCTAATTGCAACTTCAATAACTCTTTTGTTTCCAGGTCCTGCTTTAATAACATCTATCATTGTTAAATCTATATTTTCCATCATTTCAATTGATTGTTCTATTATTGATTTATCTCTTAATTCTTCTATTTTTGGTTTTGCAACACCTAAAACAAGCCCTATTAATGCAAATCCAATCAAAGTATAAATCATTGTTTCTACCCATATCTGTCCTCTTTTTTTCAATTTTTTACTCTCCAGTATTCAGTAAATTTCTCTTTTTTATATATTAAATAGTAAAAATTGATTTATAATCTTTTTCTTTATTAAATATTATTTCAAAATCTTATTCTTATGGAAGAGCTTCAGAGCAAAATCCAATTGCACTAAAATGTTCTCCCTGACATAATTGATTATTTAATGTAGGAGCCAGTTCTATGTTTACAGGCTCTTCTGTAATTCCAGAGATAATATAAGTAGCACCAGAATTTTTTCCAGGAAGCTTTACCTCATTTCCCCGAGTATAATTGTAAACATCAGGAACATCTGTTAGTTCTGTTGTTAATTTAAAAGTTTTTCCAGAATCTTCTCCTGATATAACAATTATTAATTCTTCAATTTCAATATCTCCAACACTCACAGAAACTCTCATTTCTTCATTAGCAACATCATAACAAGTATATTTGCTGTTAATTGAAACTTTTCCTATTAAATCATAACAGGATTTTGCTTCTCCTAATCCTTCGTCAACTGTTTTATTTAAAACTCCCCAAATAATTGCTGCTGCAGAAATAGTAATTAAAGTAATGATAAGAATTGCAACAACACCAGACAATCCTTTTGAATTCATTCTAATAGACTGAATAGCCATAGCTCTCGTCACAAGTATAAGTCTTTTTTCCTCCTTCACTTGAAAGACCTAAGAGAACAGGAATAACTTTTATTTCATCTGGATTTCCTATTTCATCTCCAATATATCCTGAATAAACTTCTCCTTGTTTTAATCCTGTTTTTGGCCAAGAATCACTACCTACAAGATTAGCCAAATCAACTAAAGAATATCCTCCAGCCTCCTCTATTTTTAAATTTACTTTAAATACAGGTACATTTCCATCATTAGATAAATAAAGATATCCTCCGGAATAATCTGCTCCTAATACAACATCTTCACAAACAAGCTCTATGTTTTTACCAAATTTCTCTCCATAATCTCCAACCACGTTTCTAAACCATAAAAAAAGAATCAGAGCAATCACAACAACAATTGCAATTAATAGGGTAGTAGCAATAACAGGCGAGATACCTCTTTTTTTCAATCTCTTTTTCATTTTATTAATAAGTTATTTGTATTTTTAAATTCTACTAATTAATCTCTTCTTTTATTTTTGCTCCTCCACAAGTCACTGTTCTTGTAACACTTTCTTGTTGTTGAATTCTTAGAGGAGTTATTTCAATAAAATAAATTTCATTTATTCCACTAATATCAAATACATGAGTTACTTCTTCATTTGGAGTAAAAGAGTTTTCTTCTGAACTCAATTCAAATAAAATTGCTCCCCCAACAATTGTTCCTCCCTGATTTTCATCAATTCTTTGCGATAAATCAGTAGCTGCTATTTTTTGTTCAGAAGATTGATTTGCAGCTCTTATAAAGTATCCAGCAATATTAAAGTTTCCATTATTTTTTATTGTAATATTTAATTGAGAGTTTTGAATATAGATATAATCTTTTACAAAAAGAGAAGTAGAATCAGGACATTCGAGAGATTCTCTTGGAACATAAGTTTTTAACCAAGCATAAACAAGCAAGCCCATTACAACACCAATGCTTATTAAAAGAATGTAACTTATCATAGGACTTATTGCTCTCTTGTTTTTTTTCATCATTTTATCCTGTTAGAGTGTAGTATTCTCCTTTAATTTCTTGAAAAATAATATAATAAAAGTTTTCTTCATTTAATAATTCAAATTCATGTTCGATTCCATATAAAGTGAAAATTATTTTTTCATTTTCAGTATCAATTGAAAGACTGTCATCTACATTTGTTTTAATTCCATTTACATATTTGTTTGCATATATTAAAGGAGAAGTACCTTTTATAAAATATAATTCAATTTCTCCTCCTATATGATTAGAATAGGTTATTCCATAATCATCCATATGATCTGTTCCTCCCGAAACTTCATTTTCCAGGACTTTTTGAGTTTCAATTTCTAATTCATCAGCTATGTCTTCAAGAAAAAGAGTTTCACTTTTTTTTGCATAATTTAAAATAGCAACAAATCCAACTAAAATAGCAATAATTATAATTGCAGCAATGAGATAAAACTGCCCTCTTTTATTCATAATAACAACAAGTAAAAAGCATTTATTAATTTAATTATTTAAAAGTTGTTGAATAGAATTTAATCCTTCATTAACCATTTCTTCTCCTGCACCAATTTCTAAATAAGTCACATAGTCGCCGCCATAATTATCACAGCTACCCCCAGAACAATAATTACATTGGATTGCTGCTTCTGTTGTTGGAAGATAATCAGTAAAATGGTCTCCTTGTCCATTATAGGAATATCCAAAAAGGAATGTATAGGGCTTAAGAGGGGAATTTTCTCTAAGACTCATCTGAAGTTCAACAAAAGGTTCTCCTGCCATAGTTACAAAAGCAACTGAATCGCCTAAAACAACAGTAGTCAATCCAGCATAATGAGGTCCGTCATTAGAAAAACTTGCAAATCCATTTGCTAAATAAGCTGAATCTTTTCTATTCTCAAACTGCAGCAGACTGTTTTTTACTTTAATTGAGCCTGAACTCACAGGCTGCGTCACCACACTCAATGCTTCTTTTGCTAGATTTTCTCCAGAATTTTTAATTTCAGTAAAACCAGTAGAACCCCTATGAGGGTCAATATCTCCTGCTCCTCCTTGGATGAACATGCCAATAGCACCAGGTATTTTCTCTTCAATATAATCTGACATTGCTCCTGGGAAATCAGCAGAAATCAAGCTATTGTATTCGTTCAAGAAGACAGGGTGGCAGGCATAATGGACAATCATCACTCTTGTAATCCCTGTATTATCATGGACTCGTATGACGCCAACTGTCTGGTCATCTGGTTCTGTAGGATTACAAGAACCCCAACACATAGATACACAACCATTAGATGACACAATCCTACGATTAAATGACATATATTGATCATTGAGAATTCCAGTACCTACTGAAAGAGTTGCAGGAAAGAGATTAGCAGTTGCTTCTCCAATTGTATTTATCATTTTATTTTCTGTTTCGGCATACCAAGGGTCATTTGAGAGTGCATCCCAATCTACAGTATATTCTAAAGAACGAGACCAATCATAAAGACTTGCATACAATGCAGGCATACCTCCTGCTTCTGGTCTTGGATCAGAATGAGTATGACTACTAGAAAGAATGACATGGTCTAAGCCATATAATTGTTTTGCTTGGTTAATAACTTTATCTGAAGCAAAGAATCCCAAATCAATAGCAACAATTGCTATTGAGGTTTCTCCATCATCAAGCACCAAAACCCTAGCTTCAACACTATCATGGATTCCTGTACAATATTGTCCTGCAATATATTGTCCCATCTGGTGAGGACATTCACAAGTAATATCAACTTTTGCTGTTCCTGCATAAAGTCCTTCTCCAGTTACAGGAGGAGAACCACCTAAAACACAAGCAGTTCCAGCTGAATTTTTAATATAACCAGTATTACAAGTTAAAACATAACAAGTACCCCAAGAGGCATAATAACCATTAATACATTGCCGAGTTTGTTGTCCTGTTCCATGTGAAATTGTACAGCTTCTTGTTTGACTAGAAGTACAAGGTTCTCCTGATGGAGTATCTTCAACACATCCATTTCCAGATATAGAATATCCAGTATTACAATCAGTCACAGAACAAGAACTCCAAGAAGTCCAATACCCATTATTACAGGTTCTGTCTCTTTCTCCAATTCCATATTGAATATAACAATTTTCTTCTTGAGTTTGTCCAGAAACACACTCTGTTCCACTTCCTCCATTATCAAGAACACAACTGTTTCCCATTTGAATATAACCATTATCACAACCAACTACTTCACAACTTCCCCAATACCAAGTTCCTGAAGAACAATATCCATTTGCATAACCATCTCCATAAGGAATATAACATGGTTTTGAACTTAAATAACAAACATTACTGCATCTAGAATATCCTGAATTACAAGAAATTAAAGTACAAGAACTCCATCCAGTATAATGCCCATTAACACATTGTCTTGTTTGTCTTCCAGTTCCATGAGCAATATTACAGTTTCTTGTTTGAGAAGCTGTACATTCACAAGCACCACAACTTCCTCCACAATCAATTCCAGTTTCATCTCCATTTTTATAACCATCATAACAAGTATTTTCAGGAACACAAGCAATACAACTTCCTCCACAATCAACACCTTCTTCATTTCCATCCCAAATACCATTATAACAAGAAGGTTGAGAAGAACAAGCAATACAACTTCCTCCACAATCTATTCCAGTTTCATCACCATTCTTGATTCCATCAAAGCAATTAGGAACAGAAGAACAAGCAACACAACTTCCTCCACAATCTATACCCTCTTCATCTCCATTCATTAATCCATCATAACAAGTACTTTGTTTATAAAAAATAATATTTAAAACTTCACTTTCAATTCCATTAGCAATAAAATATAATTCTAATTTATTTCCTTCTAACCAATTTTGTGCATTTATCACAGCTTCTTGATTCACTTTCCAAACAACAGAAGCAAATTCATCTAAACTAGAAGCATTTAATGTAGTTAAAAAAGCTAATCCACTAAAATCTTTTTCATAGATTTTAAATTCTACATTTGAATTCGCAATTAAATCAGAATCTTCAAGAATTAAAGTTACTGCATTTCCATAATTAAACTGTTCTAATTTATTTACTTTTACATTATTGTATCTCCAATAAGCATTTGGTAAAAGATTAGTTTGATTAGAAGCCCCTGTTCCTGAACTTCCTGTCTCAGAACTTCCTGAATCTTCTTCTGCATATTCAAAAATCACATCAATTCTCTCAATATCATTAAAATCATTTAAATTCAAAGAATAAGGTGAAATATCATATTCATAATTTCTTCCATAAGACGAAGAAGACAACTCTATTGCTCCTTCTCTTGTTTCATAAGTGTGTTTATATCCAGAATCATCAGTAAAAATAAACTTAATTTTATCAATATTTTCATCACTATAATCTGCATTTACTTTAACATGAGCATAGTTCTTATCAATATCCACTGCATTCACATTTGAACCAGTATCTATTCTACTTATTGAACTTGAAACTCCCAAGATTATAATTAGTATAACAATAAGAATTGATACTGCAATAGAAATAAATACAAAAGTTTTACTCACCCCTTTATCCATAAATAACAGAGGAAAAAAGCATTTATTAATTTAATTATTTAAAAAATCAATAATTTGATTCAAATGGGCCTAAATCAGGAGCACTTCCATACCACTCTACACAATTTTGTCCAGGATGAGCCCCAGAAGTAGAACAATGATAACCAGGTATAACAGTTCCTGCATCAATTAAATCAGAACCCTGTGCTAAATGTCCAAAATTAATATCTGGTAAACTTCCATCTGCTTTTCTTGGAGCCATTAATTCAGTTGTGTCTAAACTTACAAAATCAGCAGCAGAAACACTCACTCCAGAATTCCAGGAATTATGGTCCATCACTGTTGCAGATGAGGAAAAGCTCTGACTATTCTGGTAAACAATATTATTTTTAATTATATTTCCTCCAGCAGATGTCATCCCCCTGCCATTGGCATAAGCTAAATTATTGTAAAAAACAGCTCCATTAGCTCCATGACCATTTACTCCTAAATCATTATAGAAACCTGTGTAGATATTATCAGCAGCAATACAATTTTTAAAAGAACCATAGTGATTTCCGAGAGCATAATCAGGTGTATATTCAGGATACATTCCCACTACTTTGAATCCATTGCCTTCTAATCCACTCCAAGCACCAGGGAAATTCTCTTCACCAGTAGACATCGTCCAACAATTCTCAAAATGACGATATCCAACACCATGAGGGTCAAAGCCATCATCAGAATAACTCCACGCCCGACATCCTATCCAATAATAAGTACCATGGTAAATTGTTTCTACTTTCCATCCATCAGCAGTATTTCCAGGGCTGTCAGTCCAACCCCACCTATCATAAAGATTATAGGCATCGCAGTTTATCCAATAGGTAGTATCTGAGTCAAAGGGGGTATTGTCTGCAAAAGGAACAGGAGGGCCTTCAGGATAATAAGCTCCGCTCCAATGCTGATACGCCCTTCCCTCAACATCATGAACAACCATATTCTCATAAATCATATTTGCACAAGCACCACAAGAAATACCTTGAGCAAGAACACCAGCACGACGCTGAAGTATGTTCCTCACAGTCAACCCTTTAAGATGCCAATATTCCGATGAAGCCAAATAAATACCACAAGGATAATCATATCCATTATCAACCATATTAATGCCATCAATAATAGGTCTTTCACCGGGATAGTTGAAAATGCGGATAGGATTGGCCTCTGTGCCGCTCTTCCCAATAATCTCTATAAAATTCTGGGAATAAGTATATGCGGGGTCCCAAACGCCTCCTCTGATGTAGACGATGTCTCCGGCATGTACTGCTTCAGCTCCTTTTTGCCAAGAATACCAAGGACTATTAAAAGTTCCTGGATTATTATCATTTCCATTAGGAGAGACAAAATAAGTATGTCCTGGAACAGTTAATAAACAAACTCCTCCTTGTTCTAGACAATACATTCCTGATGGACAATTACTATCTGAACTACAATAATATACTGTTCCTGTTGGCTCAGGAATTGGAGTTTCACCACCATTTGAACCACCTAAAACACAAGCAGTTCCAGCTGAATTTTTAATATAACCAGTATTAC
>CAZZFU010000010.1:0-14368 GCA_964653965.1 Candidatus Woesearchaeota archaeon | reverse complement strand
AAAAATTTTCTTCCTTTTTCAGTAAGTTGTCTTCCAGGTCTTTTTTTTCTAACTCCTTTAATATCTTTTGCAATTTCTGTAAATCCTGCTTTATCAGATTGTTGAAGAATTGTTCGAATTATCTTTCCACCTGCTTTTTGGAATTTTTCTGGTTTAGATCCCCTATTTTTTTTGCTTCCATATTTTGTTCTAAGCCTATTAACTCCAACAATTTCTTTTTGATATATTTGCTTAAGAATACTTGCAGTTCTTTTATACCAAAAGTCCGGGTCTTCAATTGGCCTTTCTTTAGAAGGACTTGATTTAACAAAAGCAACCCATTTTGGCTTTTCAAATTCAGGAATTTTTTTAAGAGCTTCTGCTAGTTTTAAATTATACTTCTGAGCATCTATTTCATATACTGAATTCATTTAAGGCATTCCTTTCGGAATTAGATTGGATTTCTCCATTTAACCTAATTTTAAGTAGAAAGAGAGTTTATAAATCTTCTTTTTTTATATTTTTAATTATTATATATAAAAATAATCCTGCAGATACAAGAAATGTAAAAAATCCTGTGATAACAATCATTGGAACTAAAGGCTGTATCCAAGAGTAATGATTCGCAACAGGTTCAATTATTGTAATTCCAATTAAGACTAAAATAAGCAGCATTAAACTTATTACCATTAATATTTTATTTTTCATTTAAAGAAAGAGAAATTTAAATTTATAAGAATTTGTTTTTTAGAAAATAGATATTACTTAATCTCTTTTCTCCATTTTTTTATTGCAATTGTGTATCCAATTGTTTTTGCAGTATAATTTTTTCCAAGTTTATCTAATATTTCTTCTGACACTTTTTTTAGTTCTTTCTTATCTCTACAGCAAGATTTCAAAACAGAGATTTTCACATTATCATGTTTTTTAAAAGAATTTTTTAGAGAAGAAATGAAATTATCTGTTATTCCATTTTTTCCCATTTGAACTGTTGCTAAACTTGCCATTTTAATTCTGGATGTTTTAGAGCTTCTTCAACATATTTCTCTTTATATTTACTAACATCATACCCTTGTTCTTCCCAAAATTCTAATTCTTTTCTAATCTCTTTTATCCCACCAATTATATCTGAATTTTTAAACAAATTTTCAAAGATTTCTTCTATGGCTTTTAATTTATCTTCTATTTCCATTTTTCAATATCTGATTTTTTAATTTTGATTATTTTTGGCTTTTTTTTAATCTTCCATGTTCCTGTTTTTTTGAGGATAGGTTTTTTTATATCTTTTCCAGTGAATTGATGCATTTCTACATCTGATTTATTATCTCTCCAGTCTTGACTATATCTTGCACAAACAGCCCCACTCATGTTTATAATTTTTTTTGAAGGTTTTAATTTTTCAATAACACAAAAAGGACTTCCTGGTTTAACAGTATGAAGAATTACATTGCCTTTTCCTTTATATTTTTTTATAAGTTCATCATTATTTTTTGAATCTTTTCCTAGAAAAATTCTACTATCCTCTATAATTTTTTCTCTAAATTTCATTTTTATTCAAACAAGATTTATTCATCTACTTTTAAAAACTTAGTTACAAGTAATATTCCAACAACACATATAATTGTAACTAATAGTGCACTTACTAACATACCTTGCACTGGACTTGTAGAAGATATTTTTTCAACCCAAGATTGAATAACATCTCTCCAAACCAAAGCAATTAAAAATCCAAAAGCTGCAAGAAGAGCAGTATATAGAGCTTTTTTAATTTCTCTATTAAATTTTTTTGCTTTTTCTTTTGCTTTTTGTATTCTTGTTTTTTTCTTTTCCTTTACTTTTGCCATTTCCAAAATTTCAGAGCTTCATTTAATTCAGTATTATTTACCTTTTCATATTTTTAAATCTTCTTTTTCACTAGGAAGTTGTCCGTAAATTATAAATACCTGTTTGAATATATAAAAATATGAAAATTCATTTGTGGGAATCTTATAATCCCAAAAAGATTTCCGTAGATATAAATCAAGATTTTAAAGAAGAATTGTCTAAAAATATCAAAAATAATGTTTATGGATTTGCAAAAAAGTTAAATATTACTCCCGCAAGGTTGTATGATTATTTTATTTATCAAAATTCTCCTATACCCTTAATTATTTTAATTAACTTATGTAAATTACATAATGTTTCTATCATAGAAATGGAAAAAAACATTACAATGTATAAGCAGATGTCTGTGCCAAATAAAAATGCAATAAGGAATCCAAAACTTCCCATAAGATCAACTCCTTATTTTACTTCAATTATTGCTCATTTATTTTTTGATGGAAGTGTTCCAAGGGATGGAAAAGGCACTTACTATAATCAGAAGAATAAATTAATAATGAAGGATTTCATTAACAAAGCGAGAGAAGTTTTTGGGGATATTCAGTATTCTATAAAAAAAGATCATCGTATGGTTTTGAAATGTAGGTTTCCTAGAATAGTTGGGGAAATTTGTAAACAAGTATATGAAATAAGTTCTTTTGGTACTTTTGATGCAAGAGTTTCTGATAAATTATTTAAGTTATCTAAAGAACATAAAATTGCCTTTATTTTAACTGCTATTTTAGATGAGGGATCAATTGCTTATGATGGAACAATGATGTTTGGAGTTAATAATCCAAAATTATGTAATGATGTGAGAAGATTATGCAGTGAAATAGGATTAAAGACTAACAAAATTAGAAATAAAAAAAAATCTAATTACTACTATTTCCATATAAAATCAATTAATAGGTTTTTTAATATAGCAAATAAATTCTCTAAGAAATATCCTTTAATTTCATTAAGACATAAAGAAGAAAGATTGAAAAAGTCTTTGGAGATTAAAAAACAGAAGAGTTACCATACTAAAGAATTTGCAGATAAAAGAAAAGAATTAATCTTATTAGAGTTAAAAAAATTTGAATGCTCTATAAGCTATTTAGCTAATAAGTTCTTATTTCCCCCAAGATCTATTAGAAGATATATGTATGCTTGGATAAAAGATAACAAAATCTCTAGAAAGAAAGTTGGAAGTGAATATATTTATTTTATCCGAGGATAACCAAATTTATCAAGGGCTTCTTTAAGTTCTCTATGAGTCTTTGAGTATTTTTTCAATGAAATTCCTTTTAGAGTTGCTTCTAGTGCTTGGCGCATTCCCATAGCACCGTATTTACTTCCTCTTGGATTCCAATGAACTCCTCCACCTGCTTGAATAACTAAATCTTTTCCAAGATTTCTAACTAAAAAAGGAACATGTCCTGGATGCAATCCTCCAGAAGAAACAGACATTGTAGATTTTATATTTCCCCATTTTTGAGCAAGCCTTAATTTAGTAGCTTTAATATCTTTTCCTTCAATTTCTTCTGATAATTCTTTAATGTCTTTAATTTTTCCTTCAAGTTTTCCAATTCCTGTACCAATATGCAATTGGTCAACACCAATCAGTCTAGCAAAATCAGCTAAAACCATCATACTTATACCTTGATTAGGATCTCTATCAAGAGCAGCATGCATTGCTCTATGCCCATGAAGAATTGTTTTAAAATTTGATTCTCTTAAAGTCTGTAAAGCAGACCAACCAGTAGTGAGAATATCAACCATAATATATTTGCTTCCCATTTTTTCTGCAAGTTGCGCTCTTTTAAGCATTTCTTTTGTTTCTGCACTAACATTTACTAAATAAGCTTTTTTTTCTCCTGTTTCATTTTCTGCTTTATCAGCCATTTCAAGTGTTTTAGCAA
Source organism: Candidatus Woesearchaeota archaeon (assembly GCA_964653965.1). Lineage (GTDB taxonomy): Archaea > Nanobdellota > Nanobdellia > Pacearchaeales > GW2011-AR1 > JAFCEV01. The sequence continues at coordinate 10,625 of CAZZFU010000010.1, read as the reverse complement.
GTCTTTTTTCAAATAAATTAAATTTTTGAGAAGACAAATTTTCATCATCTTTAACAATATCACATCCTCCAATCCAGGATTCATAAGCAGATTTTGCATGATGTAAAGTATTCAAACCTAATTTTGGTTTTATTATTGTTCCAATTAAAGGACGAGAAGGTATTTTCATAGTTTTTCTAATTCCAGAAATTCCATACTTTGGGCCATCAAAGCTTTTAAGAATTTTTGGCGGAAATTTAACATCCTGCAATCTTATTGATTTTACTGCTTTCATTCCAAAGATATTTCCTGCAATACTAGATAAAATATTTGGAACATTATCATATTCAAATAATTCTTGAGGATAAGCAATTTTAACATAATTTCCTTTAATTGAAAAAACTTTTGCACTTAATTTTTTAACATAATCTTGTTCCTTAACTTTTGTCCATGTTCCAGTACTTGATTCCAAAGCAACTATGTTTGCTGCTTTTTTCATTGAAATTTTATTAGGAATTATTTTGAACAAGCATACTAAATCATTTTTTGGTTTATATTTCAGAGATATAAATTTTAAATCCTCTTTTTTCATTTTTATTTTATTTTTTTAGCAATACTCTCTTTTTCAGCATCATTCAGAGTATAACCTAATTTTTTAATCTTTGCTCTTATTATATCTGCCTCTTCCCAATTCTTCTTTTTTCTAGCAACATTTCTCTCTTTAATAAGTTTAGTTATATTTGGAGGAATCTCTTCAATATCTTTTTTTAATAAATCTAATCCAAGAACTTCATCTATTTTTTTTATTGTTCCTAATTTTCCTTTTGCTTTTTTATCTCTCAAAATTTTCCATAAGGTTTGAAGGGCACCAGGCATATCCAAATCATTATTAATTTTTTCCTTAAATTCTTCTAAATATTTTTTATTTATTCCTTTGTCTTTAATTTCAGAAATTATATTCTTTAACCTTCTGTATGATTTTTGTGCAGATTTTAATTTATTAATTGAAAAATTTAGAGGTTTTCTATAATGAGTTGTTAGACACAGATATCGAAATTCAAGTGGATTAAATCCTTTTTTTTCAAGTTCAGAAACAGTATACAATCCTCCTTTGCTTTTTGAAACTTTTTCTCCTTTAAAGAGCAACCATGCACAATGCATCCAATATTTTACCCAGGGTTTTTTTCCAAATGCAGTTTCTGATTGAGCAATTTCATTTGTATGGTGAACAGAAATATGGTCTTGTCCTCCTGTGTGTATGTCAAATTGTTTTCCAAGATATTTTGTAGCCATAGCAGAACACTCTAAATGCCATCCAGGATATCCTATTCCCCAAGGAGAATGCCATTCTTGTTGCCGATTACCTGGTTTTTCTGAGAATTTCCATAATGCAAAGTCTGTGTTGTTTTTCTTTTCACCAATTGCAATTCTTTTACCTGCTTTTAATTTTTCTTTTTTTAATTGAGCTAATTTTCCATAATCTTTTAATTTACTAGTATCAAAATAAATTCCATCTGTTGTTTTATAAGTATAACCTTTTTTTTCAAGGATTTCTATTAAATTAATCTGTTCTTTGATGTGTTTTGTTGCTTTTGGCCAATAATTTGCAGGAGAGATGTTTAATTTTTTTAAATCTCTTTTAAAAATTCTAAAATAATAATTTGCAATTTCAGAAGCTTTCTTTTTTTCTTTTTTTGCAGCTCTTTCTATTTTATCTTCACCAATATCTGAATCACTAGTTAAATGCCCAACATCAGTGACATTAATAACATGTTTAATAGAATATTTATTAAATTTTAAAACTCTCTTTAAAATATCCCAGGAAAGATAACTTCTCATGTTTCCAATATGCTGAAAAGAATAAACAGTTGGGCCACAAGAGTATATTTTTACTCTTTTGTCAGAAATTGGCTTGAAATCTTCTTTTTTTCTTGTTAAAGTATTATATAGTTTTAACATAAAAAATTAAAGAATAACTAATTTAAAAATCTAAGGATTATACTATTTTTAAATCAAAAGGTATAGAAGAAACATAATAAGTATATTGATTGTCTCCGTCTTCATCAACCCAAACATTTATGTCAAGACCAATAGTACAAAGAGGAGCATTATCAGGAAGTTCTATTCTTATTCTTCCATTGTAAGCTTGTGTTCCAATAGGTATCCTTATTCCATCTGCTTCAGCTCTTGAAAGCCATTCTCTAAAAGCAGTTTCTGTAATTCCACATTTCCTTAAATCATCTTCAATAAAATTTAAATCATATGCAAATTGCGCACTTCCTGCATCAGAACCGAGCAATCTATTCGTAATTCCAATTCCTATTTCATCCATATCTCCTTGTTTGATTTTCAAAATCTGATTATTAGGAATAATTACAACTCTTGATTCTGAACTATCTGAAAAAAGACTCTGAATTTCTTTTCTTAATTGGTCATCTGTCATATCAATTGCTCCATGGCCACTTTTAAATATTTTTTGCAATAAAAATATTCCAAGAACAAGAAAACTCATCAATAAAACTATTGTTACAATTGTTCCTACACTCATCTCCATAGCTGCTTTTTTTGATTTCATTTTATACAATTGGAAGAGTCCCTCCCCAAAAAGTTAATATTAATAACATTGCTAAACTTACAATAAAACCTATTATATTTAGTATTATTCCTATTCTTGCTATTTTCATTGGATTTCTTTTTTGTTGCATTATGCAGAAGATAAAGCCTAATATTGATAAAAAGATTCCTAAAGAACCAGCTAAGACAATACTTAAAATACCAAGAGTAAATCCAGAAATTCCTAAACCTTCTTTAGTTTTTTCTAATTTTTGCTCAGGTTTCTTTTCTTTAATCACACTCTTTTTCTTAGCCATATTATTTCTAATGTTTTTTATTTTATAAATGTTTTTAATTTGGGGATTTTATGGGGATGCGGGGAGTCGAACCCCGGACACCATGATGTCTAAGTTTTTGTTTCCTTTGCCCTAAATCAGCCTTGAGCCAATTTTAAAGGAAGGTAGTGCGGTAGGAAAACTTGGTTTCCTTCGCTCTTCAGTCATGTGCTCTCCCGCTGAGCTACATCCCCATAAAATTAAATATCTCTAGAAGCTTTTAAATGTTTAGAAAAAGTGAGTTGGAAATAGGCCGCCTTTTGTCATTCTTCGTTATTAGGAACTCTTTTTGAAGGAAGAGTTTCTGAGACAGAAATTTCTAATTTCTGTATCGAACAGAATGTGTTAACATTTCACTATGCAGCATAAGAGCCTTGCACCAGCCAGGATATTCGTTTCATCAAGTCCAATATCTCTCTGCTTCTTCCACGAATTCATAGCTTAATATTGGCTGTGTCGTTTCTGTAATAGAGCCTTGCTTCACAGCAACAATCCTTTCGGAAAGTGGCTTTTAATTGGTGGACGGACCTTCCACAGAATCCAGAAATCATTTTTCATTTCTCGACAATTTAATGTCAGGACCCCGAAAGTTAACTATCCAACTCACAATATTAGTGTGAAGAAGAAGTTTTTAAACTTTATTATTTTAATAAAATTATGGAAATTTGGCATTCCAAATCAAAAAAAGAGGTTTTTTCAGACTTGAAGAGTTCTGAAAAAGGATTGACAAACAAAGAAGCAAAAGAAAGAATTTCTAGATATGGGAAAAATATTCTAAAAAAAACACATAAACTAAAACCAGTGAGAATATTATTAGAACAATTTAAATCTTTTCTAATTTATATTTTGATTATTGCGACGATTATTTCTTTTTTATTAGGTAATAAAATTGATGGAATAGTTATTCTTTCAATAGTAATTCTCAATGCTTCAATTGGTTTTTTTCAGCAATACAAAGCAGAAAAAGCCATAATTAGCCTGAGAAATTTGCTGGTTCCAACTTCAATAGTAATAAGGGATGGAAAATATCAGAAAATTCCTTCTTCAGACATTGCAATAGGGGATATTTTGGTTTTTGAAACAGGAGACAAGATTAATGCAGATTGCAGAGTTATTGAATCTAAAAATTTGCAGACAAATGAGGCAGTTTTAACAGGAGAAAGTATGCCTGTGAACAAATTAGATAAAAAACTTGCTTCAAAAACTCTTCTTGCTGAAAGACTGAATATGCTTTATTCAGGAACACAAATTGTTCGAGGTTCAGCAAAAGGAATTGTAGTTGCAACAGGAAGCAATTCTGAATTTGGAAAAATAGCAAGTCAATTACAAGAAATAAAAATTCAAAAAACACCAATGCAAAAGAGACTCGATACTTTCTCAAAGCAATTGGGATTTTTTATTTTAGGATTGGTTGTAATTATAATGCTTCTAGGAATTTTTGAGCATTTTGATAAATTAGAAATGTTTATGACCGCAGTTGCTCTTGCAGTGAGTTCAATTCCAGAAGGACTTCCAGCTGTTCTTGCTATTTCATTTTCAATATCTTCTTTTTTTATATCAAAGAAAAATGTAATAATTAGAAAATTACCAGCAGTAGAGAGTTTAGGCAGTGTTACAGTTATTTGTGCTGATAAAACAGGAACTTTGACAGAAGAAGAAATGTATGTTCAAGAGATTTTTTCAAATAATAAATTATATTTTAGAAAAGGAAAAGAGATTTTTTTAGAAAATAAAAAAATAAATGTGGATAAAGAAAAAGAACTCTTTAAATTAATTAAAACAGGAGTTTTATGTAATAATTCTCGTTATGAAAAATTAGGATCAGGAAAATACTCTTTTACAGGAGACCAGACAGAAGAGGCTTTAATAAGAATAGGATTAGATTATAAAATAGATAAAAAAGAATTAATTGAAAAAGAACTAGAAATTAGAGAATTTGAATTTAATTCTAGTAGAAAAATGATGTCTATTCTTAGAAATTCTGAAAAAAATAATATTCTTTATTCTAAAGGAGCTTCTGAAAGAATTATATCAAAAAGTTCTTTTGAATTAATCAATGGACAAGTAAAAAAACTTAGTCAAGAAAGGAAAAATCAATTAATGAAAGAAGCAGAAAAAATGGAAAAAAGAGCTCTTCGTGTTTTAGGCTTTGCTTATAGAAATTTTGATAAAAATTTTAAGGGAGAAGAAAAAGATTTGATTTTTCTTGGTTTTATGGGAATGATAGATCCTCCTAGAAAAGAAGTGAAAGATGCTATTAAATTTACAAAAAGTGCTGGAATAAAAGTCAAAATAATTACAGGAGATTCTTTGTTAACTGCAAGAGCAATTGCAAAACAAATAGGAATTGAAGGAGAGATAATGTCAGGTTTAGAATTAGAAAGAATTTCTAAAGAAGATTTAGGAAAAGTGATAAGTAGAATTTCTATATTTGCGAGAACAACTTCTCAACAGAAATTGAAAATAACAAGAGCCCTTCAGGAAAAAGGAGAGACAGTTGCAATAACAGGAGATGGAATAAATGATGTTCTTGCTTTAAAATCTGCAGATGTTGGAATTGCAATGGGTAAAAGAGGAACAGATGTTGCTCGTGATGTTTCAGATATTGTATTAATTGATGATAATTTTGCTTCAATTGTTTTAGGAATTGAAGAAGGAAGAAAAACTTATGATAATATTAAAAAATTTACAAAATACATGCTTTCAGTTAATTTTGATTCAATGCTTTTAGTCATAGTTTCTCTTTTAATGGGAATGCCTCTTCCATTAATACCCCTTCAGATTTTATGGATGAATCTTGTTACAGATTCTTTTCCTGCTCTAACAATGGTTTTTGAAAAACAAGAAAATGTAATGAAAACAAAACCTCGTAAAGAAAAAAGTCTACTCAGTGGAATTTGGAAGTTTATTATAATAGGAGGTTTATTGAATTTTATAGCTTGTTTTATAGTTTATCTTACTGGAATTAATAATAATTTTGCAATTGAACAAACCAGAGCAATGGTATTAACAACAGGAATATTATTTGAATTATTCTTTATTTACACTTGTAGGAGCAAAAGACCTCTTTTAAAAATAGGAATTTTTTCAAATAAATGGCTTAATTATGCAGTAATCTTTTCATTGATTGCTCAACTTGTTCTGCTTTATACTCCTTTAGCATCAATCTTTGGAGTTGCTCCATTAACAATGCAAAACTGGTTATTTATATTCCCTTTTGCAATTTCAGGTTTAGTTATTTTTGAAATTAGCAAATATATTAGAAGAAAAAATTTAAATTAAATTAACCATACCAATAACTATTAGTCCTATTCCTGCTCCTAATAAGCATCCAATCATTTTTCCTAAACAACTTGATAGAGCTGTTCTGTCTGTGCTAATCTTTCTTTGTCTTTGTTTTTCAGCAAGATGCCCTTCAAATAAACCTCCTACACCATCAGTAATTGTGTTTCCAACAATACCCCCTAATATTGCTCCTGGAATTCCTGCAAGAAGACTTCCTGCAATTGCAGCAAAAACTAAAACTCCATTATCAATCATTCCAAATAAAATATCAGGATAAGTTGATTTTAGTTCTATTTTAAAAATCCTTAATAAAAAAGAAAAGATAATTCCTAAACCTAAAAGAACAAATCCAATTAATAAATCAGTTTCATATACAAAATAAAGACTAACACTAATAATAACTACTGATAAAACTATAAAACTTGTAATTGCTTTAAATAACCTCTTTTCCATATTTAAGAAAAATAATAAATCTTTAAGAAACTTTTGCTTTCAATAATTTAATAAACTTAATTGTCTCTTTATTTTTATGATGATAAAATATATAGTTTCTGGATTTTTTGTAAAAATAATTGCAGGATTTGATGATACATTAACTCGTATTCCTATTGCAGCTTATTTAACAAGAACAAGAAAAGGAAGATTTGCCTTTGCAGGAGGAATTTTTTTAGCAATTTGTTTGGCAATTGTAATTTCTTTTCTTTTTGCATCTGTTATAAAATCCCTCCCATATTTTAGATATATTTCAGGAACCTTAATTTTTTTATTAGCATTATCAATTTATTTTGACATTTTTATTCAAGCACCTAAGAAACGATTTGAGAAAAAAGTAAAAAAAATAAAAACAATTTCAACAAAAAGAATTTTCAAATTAATTGCACTTGGATTTTTAACTGCCCTCGCAACTCTTTTAGACGATATTATTGCTTATTCTTCTTTGTTCTTAGGAGAAGCCTCAACAATTCTCTATGTGATAATAGGATTATTTCTTGGAGTTATTCTGCAGATTGCCACAATGATTTATTTTTCAAAGAAAATAATGCTCTTTAAATATAAAAAAGAAGTAACTACAGTAGGATTATTGATTTTGTGTGTTTTAGTATTATCTGGAGTTATATGATATAGAAACAATTAAAAAATAAATATTCTTTATTTAAATAATTAAAAGGAGGGGAAATAATGACCTTTGAGAATTTAATTGGAACAGGTGGAGATGTTTTAGGAGTTTTTTCAAGTGGAGTAATAGTAGCATTAATTGCCGTAGGAATAATATTAGCAATATTTTTTGGAATTGCAGTTTATGTATATTTTGCTATTGCTTGGATGAAAATTGCTAAAGACATGAAGCATAAGAATCCTTGGTTAGCTTGGATTCCTATCGCCAATATAGCACTAATTCTTCAATTAGGAAAGTTTCATTGGGCATGGATATTTCTACTCTTGGTTCCAGTTTTAGGATGGTTAGCATTAACTGTTCTGGTTATAGTAGCAACTTGGAGAATTTTTGAAAAGAGAAAATATCCTGGATGGTTTAGTTTGTCTATAATAATTCCTAAAGTAGGATTACTTCTTTATCTAATAGCAATAGGATTTGTTGCTTGGAAGAAAAAGAAATAATTTTATTTTTTATTTTTAATCTTTTTCTTATTTATTTTTTATAAGCTCTATAGATTTTTCTACATCTTGTATTCTATCTTCTAGTTCTTTAATCTTAGAATCTAAATTTTTTTTAACTTCTTCTGAAAATTCTATTTCATAGTCTTTTAAGAAATTTTTAGCTTTTTGTAGAATTCTAGAAGCTTGAGGTTCTTCCAACTCTTTAATTTTTAATGAACCAATTTCTTTATAAATATTACTAATTTTTCCAGATAAAAAAGAATAATTTTTTTCAGAGTAATCTGTCATTTTTACCCAAACCACGGGCTTGGTTTTTTTTCATGATTATCCCCTTCTAATTGAAAATTTGGATTAAGCGCTAATATTTCGTTACTTAATTCTTCTAATCTTTTAGAATTCTTTGAATTAATTTCAAAAGTTAATCTTACTTCTTTTGTTTCTAAACATTCTTCTTTTTCCAGAATAATTGTTGAATTTCCTTTTTCATACTTTTTTTGAGAGACTTTTATTTTTTTAGAGTTCTCTTCTAATTCAAATGTATCAATGTTCTTCCCAGGAGAACTTAAATACTTCAATATTTTTGGTTCAATTATTTTTCTGTATTCTTTTCCAGAAACATAATTTTCCATAATTACTCTTACTGAATTTTCTAAATTTTCTTTTGTCATGTTTTTTTATCATTTCTCTTATTTAAAAGAATTATTGTGATAAAATATTTAAACAAATTTTAGAATCTTTTTCTATTAAAATCTCTTCTTTGGGGTCTATCTTCTTTTGGTCTTGCTTCATTAACTTTAAGTTCTCTTTCTTCAACTTTTTTACCATTCATTTCAGCAATAGCTTTTTTCCCTGCTGTTTCATCTTTAAAAGTCACAAAACCAAATCCTTTTGACCTTCCAGAAAACTTGTCTGAAATAACAGTAGCTTCTTCTATTTCACCATATGATGAAAAAAGTTCTTTCAAGCCTTCGCTATCAATCTTAAATGGTAGGTTTCCAATGTAAATTTTCATGTTTTTATTCCTCCTTACACTATTTATCAGAATTAGTTCAAATCAATTAACATCAACTTCTCCCTATTCTAATGTTTAAAAATAAATAATAAATAGGGTATTTAAGCTTTGTTATTAAAACTCATTACACCAAGAATATAACTGATATAATTTATTGTGCTTACTGCTTCTTTTAAATTGAATCATCACTACTTTTTCATCAATTTGCTTTCCACGAGTTATTCTAAGAGAAATTTCTTGTTTTAATCTTTTTAATAATCCATTTCCTTTTGGAGCAATTCCTAATTCTATTAATCCATCAATTATCTCTTTTTTAGAATATTGATTATTTGGAGCAAAATATTCACATATTTTGTCATAATTGCTTTTTTCTTTAATTTCTTCTGTCATATTAGTCCTTTTTTTAAAGCATATTCTTTACCATTAATTGTTACTGGATAACTGGTTTCTGAATCTTCTATTTTTTTAGTAATATAACCTTTTTCTAAGAGATATTCAATTCCTTTTGCAAATAATTCTGGTTCATTAGCAGGAGAAGGAATTTCTCCTTTTCCAGTAATTTTAAATTTTAGCATTTCATTTCCTATCTCTTCTATTAGTTTTGAATCTTCATTTTCCATATTAATCTCAACAAGCTTTGAATATTTAAGCATTATTGTATCAGAATAATGTTTTTAAATACTAAATTCTTTAATAAAACATGGAAAAGGGGCAGAGAAGAAAGTTCATTGATTGGCAGAGTAAGGCTCATAGAGAAAAAATATCAATAATAATTTTGGCAGCAGTAATAGTTCTTTTAACAGGATATATTGGATATGATATTTATAGTTCTTTTGAAATAGAAGAAGAAAGAGGTTATCTAAATAGTGCAGTAGTTGCATTAAGTGAAGAAAAGAACAGTTTACTTTCACAAATAGATGAACTCAATTTAGAAGTAGAGACTCTAACTGCAGAAAAAAATCAGTTAAATGATGACTATTTTTATTTAGAAGCTGACTTTCAGGAACTTAAGGATGATTATGACCAACTAGAGATAGATTATGAGTCATTAGAAGAAGATTTAGATGATTGTGAATCTGATTTAGAAGATTGTGAAGATTCTTGTCCTTGATTATTTTTCTCAAGAATATAAATTATTAAATAGATTTCTTTCTTAGATTTTACATGGAAAGGGTGTTTGCTGTAATAGCAGTAATTCTTATAGGTATTGTTGTTTTTGCAATAGGACAATCAATAGTTAAATCTTCTAGAGAAAATTCTGAAATTGAACCAATTATAATTTATTTAGATAATTATGAATCTCAAGGAGAAATAGGATATTTTTATGCACACCAATATGAATACAAAAGAGATACAAGGCATTCTTATGAAGATGATTATAAATATAAAGAAGACAAAAAACACCCTTATTCAGATAATTATAAATATAAGAAAAAAACAAAGTATTTTCCAGAAAAAGAAAATGAAAATGATGAAGAGGATGAAGAAAATTTAGAGATTTTAAGACATTCTCTAGAAGAAAGAGGATTTTTTGGATTATTTGTTAAAGGAATAGCAAAAAACACAGGGGACAATAAAATAGATTATGCTCAAATTAATGTTAAATTTTATGATAAAGATAAAGAAGCAATAGGTTCTTCTTTTGCTAATACTATTAATTTAGAACCAGGAGAAAAATGGGAGTTTAAAGTAAATTATTTTGGAACTCAGGACGACGAAGTTGATTATTATACTATTTCTACAGAAACCGCACAATAAAATAAATAAGAAAAAAGGAAAAGAAAAAAAGGGAATTTAAAGTTGAGCAAAGATGTCTACAAGCAAAGTTCCTTCATCATTGTAAT
>CAZZFU010000009.1:4118-19260 GCA_964653965.1 Candidatus Woesearchaeota archaeon | reverse complement strand
CTTTTTGCTGATTATTTTCTGCTATTGCCACCATTATTCTAGAAGTAGCTAATGCAGTGTTATTAAGAGTATGCAAAACATATCTCTCGCCCTTATTGGTTAATCCTTTAATATTTAAATCACGAGCCTGACAATCAGTGCAATTAGATAAAGACATGACTTCTTCATATTGTTTTGTTGTCGGACGATAAACTTCTACATCTTCTCCTTTTGCTTTCCAGTCACTTAAATCCCCAGAACAAGATTCAAAGATTCTATAAGGTAAATTCAAAGCTTTCATTATTTCTTCTGTGTTTTTCCTCAACTCTTCATAATATTTCCAAGAATCTTCTGGTTTACAAAAAATAAATTGTTCAACTTTATTAAATTGATGTGTTCTCCACAATCCTTTTTCATGAATTCCATGACTTCCAATTTCTTTTCTAAAACACATTGAATATCCAAAGATTTTAACAGGAAGTTTTGTTTCTGGAATTGTCTTTTCTTTTAAAAAACCTAAAATTGAATGTTCTGCAGAAGGAATTAAATATAATTCTTCGTCTTGAATTTTATACAATTTTGTTTCAAAAGCTTCAAAATCTTCAGCAGCTTCACAAATTTCTTTTTTAACTATTAAAGGGGGTTCAACATATAAGTAACCTTTTTTCTTCATAAAATCAATTGCAAAATTTATTAAAGCAATATTCAACAAAGCTAAATCTCCTTTTAGATAATAAAATCCTTTTCCAGAAATATCTGCAGAAGTATCAAAGTCAACAACATCTAAACCCTCTAATAATTCAACGTGATTTTTAACAGGGAAATTAAACTTTGGAATTTTTCCCCATTTTTTAATTACTTTATTTTCAGAGTCATCTTTTCCAAGAGGAACACTTTTATGCATAATGTTTGGAATTTTTGAAAGAACATCCTTAATTTCTTCTTCTAATTTTTTTCTTTTAACCTGAGATTTTTCAATTTTTCCAGGAATTTCTTTTGCTTTTTTAATCAAAAAAGAAGCGTCTTTTTTCTTTTTCTTAGCTAAATTAATTTCTTTAGAAATTTTATTTCTCTCACTTCTTAATTTCTCTTCTTTATATTTCAGTTCTCTCCATTCCTTATCTAATTCTATAACTTTATCTACAAAAGGAAGCTTTTCATTTTGATTTTTTTTCTTAATATTCTCTTTAACTAATTTTGGATTTTCTCTCACCAGTTTTATATCAATCATATTTATTTTAAAGAAATATTATATTTAAATCTTCTTAATAAGATTTAAAATGGTTGACAAAGAGTTATATTAATTTGAGAAGTCATTAATAATAAAAAAGAGGATAATAAAGTTGGCTTGGTGAAAGGAGAAGAAGGGTGTGGCTAAACCTTTAAAAATATCATTTACTCTATATTTATACTGAGGTGAATATGGCTGTATACACAGGAATTGCTGAAGCTTATAGTTTATTTGTAGCAACATTGCCTGAGTGGACACAGCATTTTATATCTTTTTTTCTATTAGCTCTATTGATTTTAATTTATTCTATTTTTATTTGGAAATTTTATAGATGGGTCTCTACTAAAAATCTCTTAGAATTAAATCTAAATAAATACAATACTTCTCAGCATCCTGCTTTATCAAAACTACTTGCAGTATGTTTTTATCTTCTAGAATATATAATTATACTTCCTTTTTTAATCTTTTTTTGGTTTTTAATATTCACCCTATTTTTATTGCTTTTAACTGAAAATCTACCAATAAACACCCTATTAATTATTTCTGCAACAATTATAGCTGCAATTAGATTAACAGCATATTACAAAGAAGAACTATCAAGAGAAATTGCAAAATTAATTCCATTTACTTTATTAGGTGTTTCATTAGTTAGTTCTAATTTCTTTGATATCAGTAGAGTAATATCCCAAATAAGTGAAATTCCTCAATTTATGAGTCAAATACTTTCATATTTAATCTTTATTGTAGCATTAGAAATAGTTTTGAGAATTTTTGAATTTTTATTTTCAATATTTAATTTAAAAGAAGAAGTTCCAAAACAAGTTTCTCAAGAAAATAAGAATTAAATTTATCTAATTTCTTTCAACTTCAGGATGCTCTTGTCCTCTTTTCTCTATTTCTTTTAACATTTTAATATGTTTTATTTTCTCTTCCCTATAATCTAATTTTTTTGTTTTTGATTCTCTAATCATTTTAGCAACATATTCTCCTCCTAAAAAATGAGGAGTTAATACATAACTTGCGCCATGATCATATAAATTCATAGCTTCTCTTATAGAATGAGCCCTAACAATTACTATTGCATTTGGATTTGCCATTTTAATTGATTCTATAAGCAGAAGATTTGTATCAAAATCAGGAACAGTTGAAACAGCCATATTAATTTTATCTAAAGGTAATTCTCTCAATAATTCTGGATCATCAACATCTCCATATAAACAGGGAATATTAAATTTCTGTAAATCAGAGATTGTATCAGGATTAAAATCAACAACCAAATATTTTTCTTTAATTTTTTTTAGAGATTTTAAAATACTAAATCCAATTCTATTATATCCAAATAAAATTGCATTATATTTATCTTTTATATTTTTCTCTCTTTTAACTCTTTTTCTCTCAAATAATGAAGCAAATTTATACAATCTTGTATAGAATTTCTTTGAATAAATTATCATATATGTTGAGAAAAACATTGTAATTACTAGAGTAAGAGTTAAAGTATGAAGAATATCTGTAGAAATATGACCAACACTAACTCCCAACATAAGAACAATTAAAGAAAATTCAGATATTTGCGCAAGAGTTGTTCCAACTAAAAAATTAGTTCTCTTAGTATATCTAAATAAAGAAGAAAAGAACATAAGAATTACTGGTTTTAAAGCTATAACTGCAGCAGATAATATTAAAGCATTAACAATTACAGGACCAAGATTTAAAACAGGTATATTTAATCCTAAAATTATAAAAAAGATTATTAAAAAGAAGTCTCTAAGAGGTCTTACTTTTGAACTTATTTCTATACTATAAGGAGAAAAAGATAAAACAATTCCTGCAATTAATGCTCCAATTTCAATAGAAAATCCAATATATCCAAACAAAGTTGCAATTAAAAAACACCAGAAAATAGAAAATAAAAATAATAATTCCTGATGCTTAGCAATATGTCTTGTTAATCTAGGTAAAATATAGAATCCACACAAAAATAAGAAAATAATTAAACCTATACCTATAAGAACATTTTGTAATACCAAACCTTTTGAAGCAACTATTCCTGAAACAGAAGAAATAAACATTAAAACTCCAATAGCAACTAAGTCTTGTATAATTAAAATTCCAATAGAAATTTTTCCATATAATGTATCTAAATGCTGTTTATCAGATAATAATTTCATAACAATAATTGTACTACTAAATGCAAGAGCAAGTCCAATATACACCCCTGTTATTGATGAAAATCCAAGAATAAGAGAAATTCCAAAACCTAATCCAAAAGTGAGAAGCATCTGCCCTAATCCAATTAACAAAGAAGAAGTTCCTATTTCCTTGATTACTCTAGGATTTAAATGAAGTCCAACAATAAATAAAAGAAAAGCAATACCAAATTCTGAAAAAGTATGTATTAATTCTGTACTGGCTCCTAAAAGAAGAATAAAAGGACCTATAATTATTCCTGCAAGAATATAGCCTATGATTATTGGTTGTTTCAATAATTTTACAATATAAGAGACTACAAAAGCAACTGAAAGGATAATTGCTAGTTGAATAAATATTGGATCCATGTTTGCCTCTTTTTATATATAAAAAAGAGAAATATACTATAAAAAGGTTTTTAAACAAATCTTGTTCTTTATAATACATATCAAATTAAAGACAGATAAGGAAATTTTTAAGATGCCAAAAGTAAGAATAAAATTAAACAGCACAGATATAGAAATGCTTAATAATATCTGTGATTCTATTAAAGAAATTGCAAAAAAAGCAGGAATAGTAATCAGTGGTCCAGTTCCTCTGCCTACAAAAAAACTCAAAGTAACTACTAGAAAATCTCCTTGTGGAGATGGAACAGCAACATTTGATAGATTTGAGATGAGAATTCACAAAAGATTAATTGACCTTCCTGCAAATGAAAAAGTTTTGCACCATATTATGAGAATGCAGATTCCTAAATCAGTGAACATTAAGATAGAGATGAAAGAATAAAAGAAATTTGATTACCAATATATTTAAAAGATATATATTCTTAAGCAAAACATAGAAAAAAACAAAATTAAAAACAAAAGAAAATGGAAAAAGACATTGGAAGAATAAAGAAAAACGATACTGCAGACATTGTTATTCGTGTAGATGACTTTGGTGGACAGCGAGGATTGACAATAAGAGAGTATGTAACTTCTGAGAGATACACTGGATTTACAAAGGCAGGTGTGAGAATATCTGCTGAGAATTTTCCAAAATTTAAGGAAATGATTACTTCAGTATCAGAAGAAGAAATGAAAGAAGCTCCTGAACAACCAGAAGATCAAGAAACTTTAGATAAAAAACAAGAAGAATCTAAAGAAGACATGCCTGACTACTAATTCTGAATAAGTATTCAAAACAAAACATTTAAATAGTGTAATGAATATATATTCATAACTAAATATTGCCTAAAAAGGTAAGGAGAAATTAAAAATGCCTAATAGAGATGGAACAGGACCAGAAGGAAAAGGTGCAAAAACAGGAAGACAAATGGGAAATTGCAAAGGTGCAAAACAAAATAAAAACACCCCTAAACTTGAAGATGGAAAAAGACCTAGAAAAATTTTTGGAAGAGGAAGAGGATTTAGAAGAAATTTTCAAGAAACAGAAGAATAAGATTACAATGGATAGAAAAAAAACAAAAAATGCTATAATAGGAGCTGCAAAATCTTTTTATCGAGCTCTTCCAATTTTATTAGGAGTAATTCTATTAATTAGTCTTATCTCAACTATAATTCCAAAAGAGTATCTATCTTCAATTTTTAATCATAATATCTGGGTAAATACTTTAATTGCAACTGGGTTAGGAAGTATTTTAGCAGGAAACCCCATAAATAGTTATGTCTTGGGAGGAGAGTTTTTGTCTTTAGGGATAAGTCTTATTGCAATCACAGCTTTTCTTATTTCATGGGTTACAGTTGGAATTGTTCAATTACCAGCAGAAATTATGATGTTAGGAAAAAAATTTGCAATTACTAGAAATATTCTAAGTTTTGTATTTTCAATAATAATAGCCTTGCTCGTTGTTTTAGTTTTAAATTTAGGGGGTTTAATATGAGAAAAACAGAACAAAGTAAAGGAGGGTGGTACTTTTTAGGAATAGTTGTAATAATTTATATTATTTTATCTTTTATAAACATTGATTTTTTAATTCAATCTTTAAAGATATTCATAAGAATTATTCTAAGAATACTTCCTGTTCTTTTCATAGCATTTCTATTAATGTTTTTTATAAATTATTTTGTAACTCCCAAAATTTTGACTAAACACCTAACAAAGAAAAACAAAATTAAAAAATGGATAATTGCGATTACTGCAGGAATAATTTCTACAGGCCCAATATATATGTGGTATCCTATGTTAAGTGATTTAAAAGACAAAGGAGTTAATAAGGGATTAATTGCAACTTTTCTTTATTCAAGAGCTGTAAAACCAGCATTAATACCTATGATGATTCTTTATTTTGGACTTAGTTATACAATAATTTTTACTTTGTTTATTATCCTGTTTTCATTTATTCAAGGAATAATAATAAATAAACTGGAGGTAAAAAAATGAAAATTGCTATTGCATCATCAGGGAAAGATGAAAATTCAGAAGTTAGTTCAATTGCAGGAAGAGCCCCTTATTTTTTAATTTATGAAGGTAAAAAATTAAAAAAAGCAATTAAAAATCCTTTTGCTATTGGAGGCGGAGGAGCAGGATTTGGAGTTGCAAAAATGTTAGAAAACGAAGATGTTGATTTAATTGTTGCAGGACATTTTGGAGAAAAGATAACTGAAGCCCTTAAAGATAGAAAAATAAAAAAACAAGAGCTAGCTAATATAAAAATAAAAGAAGCTATTGAAAGTTTATAAATAAAATGCCAAGACCATGTAAAAGAAGAAGAGTAAGAGGCCAGCCAAATGCCCTCTTCTTCAAACCTGCTGGAGAAAGAATAGTAGAATTAGAAGAGATTGTTTTAGATTATTCTGAATTAGAAGCAATAAAATTAGTGGATGTAAAAGACATACCTCAAACAGAGGCTGCAAAAAAAATGGATATTTCTCAACCTACTTTTTCAAGAATTTTAACTAATGCAAGGAAAAAACTTGCAGATGCTATTGTAAATGGAAAAGCAATTAGAATTGGAGAATAATTACCCTAACATGGCACTTTCAATTGAAAACAAGTTTAAAAAAATTTTTGTAGATTCCCACAAAGGAAACTCTAATATTAAAATAAGAAAAAGCTTGCATTTCCCAAATTTATTAGGGCCTATTGCAATAGTCAAATGCGGTTCCTGTGGAAACCAATACAAAAAAGTCTTGCATACTTCTCAACTTATTTTGTAATGGAAAATGACAAACTAAAATGTGATAATTGTGAAAATAGAGATTATCTTACTTATAGAAGATCTATTATTAAATTCTGATAACTAAAAATATTCTCTCAAAACATTTAAAAAAAGAATTTAATAATTATACTTATGAAAAAGAAAAATTGGGTAACAATTGCAGTAATAATCCTTGTAATACTTATAGCAGTTATAATTTTAACTCGTTCTCATCCAGAAACTTCTGAAGAAGTTGCTAAATGTATTGGAAAAAATGCAAAACTATATACTCAATTAGGTTGCTCTGCATGTAAAGCTCAAGAAGAATTATTTGGAGATAATTATCAATATTTAACTATAATAGATTGCTGGTTTGAAAGAGATAAATGTGGAATGATTGAAGTAACTCCAACTTGGATAATCAAAGGAAAGAAATACACTGGAGTTTATTCAATTTCAGAACTACAAAAACTAACAGGATGTAAATAAAATGCTAACATTTTGGAGAATAACAACACTTGCTTTGGCAGATTCAGTTAATCCATGTGCTATTGCAGTATTAACAATGATTTTAATGGCTCTTTTAATTCAGGCTCCAGAAAAAAGAAAAAGAGTTCTTTTAGGAGGATTAGCTTTTGTTTCAGCAGTTTATATTGGATATTTATTTTACGGAATAGTCATTATTCAATTTTTTAGAGTTTTTGCAGAATTTTTAAGGGAAAATTCCATTTATATTTTTAAAGGACTTGCAGTTTTAGCAATGCTCATTGGAGCTCTTAATATAAAGGATTTCTTTTATTATAAAAAAGGGAGTATAGCAACAGAAATGCCAATTGCAATGCGTCCTAAAGTAAAAAAATTAATTAAAAACATAACTTCTCCAACAGGTGCTTTTATTATTGGATTTGTAGTTACTTTATTTTTATTGCCTTGTACAATTGGACCTTATATAGTTGCATCTGGTTTATTATCTGAATTAGGAACATTAGGAGCTATTCCTTGGCTACTTTATTATAATCTTTTATTTGTAATTCCAATGCTAATAATAGTAGGATTAATTTATCTTGGATTTACAAAAGTTGATCAGGTTTCTGGTTGGAAAGAAAGAAACATAAGATATTTGCACTTAATTGCTGGATTATTGCTATTTCTTATAGGAGTAGCTCTATTAATGGGTTGGATTTAATTAAAATTCAGGTAATGCATGTTCTTGTTCTGGAATTTGTTTTAATCTACGAATTCAGGTAATGCATGTTCTTGTTCTGGAATTTGTTTTAATCTACGAATTTTTTCAAGAGGATATAGACTCAAAAAAGAAATAAGAATTGCATTATATTCATCATCTTTCCTATTAGTACTATCAAGACGTCTATGAAGTTTTTGATTATATAAATTTGAAGCTTGTATTATATATCTACAAGCTAATTCAGGTTGATCTTTTTTAATTTCATGAGCTTTCCTAGCAAATCTCATTACTTTCTCCACTAATTTATTTCTCTCTCTAGAAGATATTAAACTCATCTTAAATATTAAAACAGATTATTATTTAAAAATTATTATATTCTAATAACTAGGCATTAGAGAATTGTGCCCAAATTGAATTACTAAATCTATTTTTGGTTTAAGTTTATCTATTCCAATTGGAGTATCACAAGCTCCAAAACAATCTCCAAACCATATTAAAAACTCTGCTTTTGTATGCTTCCTAAGATAATCTACAATACAAGTAGCATATAATTTAAGCCCATCTGGAAATTGAAGTAAAACTAATTTGGCTTTTTTCTTATTAATCTCTTCAAGAACTCTCTTTAGTTCTAAATCATATTGTTTTTCTATATCTAAAAGACTTTTTTTCTTCATTTGTTTCTGAACTTTGTTCTATTTTTATAATTTTTGGGTAGTAGGAAACCTTTAAATAGGTTTAAAAGCTATATAATTTGTCTGACTTCGGTTGGACATCGGAGGGACAAGACTTCGGTTTCGTCCTTCCACCTATTTTTTAAGTCCTTAAAATTAATATTTTAATATCTCTTTCATATAGTAAATATTATCATCTTATAATAATGCTTTAAAATAGAAACCTTTAAAAACATTGGAAATATTCTTATATTGTCTCACTTCGGTGGGACATTGGAGAGCTTTGGACTTCGGTTCTTTGCTCTCCGCCTTATATTCATTTGACTTCGGTCAGATGATTCGGGGTTAGACTTCGGTTTGGCCCCATTTATATTCTTAGACATTTCAAAAGCTTTTTAACCTAATTATCTCTATTTTTTCTATGAAACCAATAAGACAACCAATTGTAACAGTATGTGGACATGTTGATCATGGAAAAACAACTATTTTAGATTGCCTTAGAAATAGCTGTGTCCAGGAAAGAGAAAAAGGAGGAATAACTCAAAAAATATCCTTTACTTCTTATCCCTTAAATCAAGTAAAGGCTGCTTGTCCAATAATAGAAAGTTCAGGTATAAAAATAAATATTCCAGGATTTCTTTTAATTGACACTCCTGGACATGCTGCATTCACAAGTTTAAGAAAAAGAGGAGGAAACCTAGCAGATTTAGCAATTCTTGTAATAGACATAAATGAAGGAATAAAGCCTCAAACAGCAGAAGTTATTCAAATTCTAAAAATGCACAAAACTCCATTTATAATTGCTCTAAATAAAATAGATAATATCTCTGGATGGAGAAAACAGGATGAGGATTTAAGAAAAGATATTGAATTACAATCTTCAAATATTAAAAATATCTTTAATGAAAGATATATGTCTTTAATAGGCTCTCTACATAGCCATGGATTTGAAGCTGATTTATTTTATAATATTTCTGATTTTTCTAAAAAAATATCTATAATTCCCTGCTCTGCAAGAACTAAAGAAGGAATTCCAGAACTAATGATGATGCTTTGTGGATTAAGTCAAAAATATCTTTCAGACAAATTAATTTTAAATAAAGATGCAAAAGGAGTTATATTGGAAATCAAAAAGCAAAAAGCAACTAATTATATTGAAGCTATTTTATATGATGGAGAATTATCAAAAAAAGATGAAATTGCTGTTGCAAATTTAGAAGGAGAACCAATTATTAGTAAAATTAGAGTTCTTGAAGAAATAGAACCTTTATGTATTAAATTTAAACCAAAAGAAAAAGTACAAGCTTCAACAGGATTAAGAATGCAATTAATTGAAAAAACAGAGATACTTCCTGGAATGCCTTTTGTAATATATAAAGGAAATAAAGAAAAAATAAAAGAAGAGTTTAAAAAAGAAATATTAGAGAGTATAAAAACAGATAAAAAAGGAATAATTGCAAAAGCAGATTCTTTAGGAAGTTTAGAAGCTCTTTTAGGTCTATTAAAACAAGAAAACATTCCAGTTTTAAAAGCCGGAATTGGAAACATCAGCAAAGCAGACATAGTTTCTGCAAAAGCGAATTTAGAAATAAATGAAATAGATTCAGTAATAATTGGATTTAATGTTTTAATTGATGATGAAGCAAAAGAAATAAAAGGTAATATCAAAATTCTAACAGATGAAGTTATATATAAATTAATTGACAATATAAAAGAATTTAGAAATGAAAAACAAAAAGAAATTGAAAAAAAGAGATTAATGGGTTTAACAACAATCTGTAAATTAGAAATTCTTCATTCATATGTCTTCAGAAATACAAAACCAGCTATTTTTGGTGTGAGAGTAGAAGCAGGAAAATTAATCTCTGGATTAAGTTTAATAAGTGAAAGAGATGAAAAAGTTGCGAGAATTAAAAACATTCAATCTGAAAATAAATCTGTTTCAGAAGCAAAAGAAGGAGATGAGGTAGCAATCTCTCTTCCAGGAATTAATTATGAAAGACAATTAAAAGATAAGAAAATACTTTATTCTGATATTTCAGAATCTCAATTTAGAAATTTCAAAAAAAACAAAGACCTCTTATCACCAAATGAAATAAAAATTCTACAGGAAATTGCAGAACTCAAAAGACAAACTAATTCTGAGTGGGGGTCGAAGTAATTGAATAGGAAGAAAATAAAAACATTAATAACAACTCTTCAATTGCTGAAAGAGATTAATTATTCTTTTCTCTCTTTATTTTGATATTTTAAATTCCCTACCTCAACAAAAGTTCTTCCTCTTACTTTTACTTCTAATTCTCCTTCTCTATCAGCATTAAAAATTGCTTCTACTACTTCACTAGCCTATTTATTAAGAAATCTCGCTAAATTATAATTTGAGCCATCAAATGGAGGCGCTCTAAAGTTCATATTTCCCATATTAATTAATCTCAATTAAAATTTATAAATATTCTTATACTACAATAAATTTAAAAATATCATTAATTTAATTTCAATATGCTAAAAACTGAATTAAAAAAAACATTAATTATTGCTATAACAATTATAATTGTTGCTCTAATAATTGTTTTTGCATTAAAAAATCCTTTTGCAGGAAATACAGTAACTGTTCAAGGAACTGCTACAATTGATGCAATGCCAAATTTAGTTGGAATTTATTTTAATATTCAAACTTCAGGAGATACAACAGCAGAAGCAAGTGAAGCAAATTCAGAAATAGTAGAAGAACTAACAGATTCTCTTCTCAATTTAGGACTTAAAACAGAGGATATAATAACGCAAAATTACAATGTTTATCCAGATTATGATTGGATTAATGGAAAAAGAATTGAAAAAGGATACAAAGCAACTCATTCTATAAAAATAGAAATTTCTACACAAGAAACAGAAAAAATTGGACAAATAATTGATGCTGGAACATCAGCAGGTGCAGGAATTAGTTATATTAATTTTGAATTAACACCAGAATTACAAAACTCATACAAAGCTCAGGCAATGAAACTTGCAGCAGAAGATGCAAGAATGAAAGCAGATGCAATAGCAGAAGGGTTGGATAAAAAAATTGGAAAATTAGTTTCTGTATCAACTAGTGATTTTGGATATGCTCCATGGGGAATTTATGAAGCAAGAGGATTAAGTGTTGATGAGGAAGCACAAGAAGCAAAAGTAGCAACAACAAACATTCAACCAGGAGAACAAGAAATATACAGCCAAGTTAGTGCAGTTTTCAAAATAAGATAATTCTTGATTTCTTATTTCTCAGGCCAAAAATAAAATCCCATGTGGTTAAACATTGGAATTGACTCAATAAATTCTCTTTCAAAACTTTTCCTATCTTCTGAATCTGCCTTAACTAAATACTCAAGTAAAAAATTATATCTTAATTCGTCAATATTTGTTGCCCCTCCCCAACAATTTGTCTTTTCTTGGACTCCTGGACCTCTTCTATTAAAAAAAGAAATAATTTCTCCAACAAATTCTTGCCTTCTCATAAGATGTACACTATATCCTTCTGGGTCTATGTCTTCTGTATCTTTGAATTCTTCACTATGAATTCTTTCTATTCTTTCAGATAGACCAAGAAGTGCATTATAAACAGGATCTTCTTCTGAGGATGTTAATGGAAGAGTATCATGAGCTTGTATATTATCTAAAACCCTACAATAAAGAGGTTTTTTGTCATAATCTAATTTATCATAAAGAGTGCGACCTTTCATACCCTTCAATCCAAGTTCTAAATTTTTTGAATCTTCTTTAGTATATTGACTGCCTTTTTTATTCAATGTTTCTCTGTATCCTTCAAAAGAAAAATTCTCAGCATCTTCTTCGCTTGCACCGCCCAGAACCATAATATAATTTTGTCTTAATTTTTCAAATTTTCTATACAATTCTTTATGTCTTTCATTTCTAAAATGTTCTTTCATAAACTATAAACTCCTTAATTCCTTTTAAGGATTATTGAGATAAAAAGAAACCATGGTTTCTATCAACAAACTTTAAAAACCTATTAAAATACAATTAATCATGCCATTTAAAATAAACATATCTGAAAAATCAGGAAAAACCTATAAATTAGAAACAGAGTCAGAAGCTCTTTTAGATAAAGAATTAGCCTCAAATATAAATGGAAAAGAAATATCTGAGAATTTAGAAGGTTATGAATTCCAAATTACTGGGGCAAGTGATAAATCAGGATTTCCTGCATTAAAAGAAGTGGAAGGGTTTCAAAAAAGAAAAGTTCTTTTAGGATATGGAAAAGGAATGAAGAAGAGACCTAAAAGAGAAGGTAAAAAGAAACAAACAACTCCCACTCCAGGAGGACTAAGATTAAGAAAGACAATTAGAGGAAGAATTATTTCTCCTGAAATAGTTCAGATTAATTTAAAAGTTATTAAAGAAGGGAATAAAAAACTTTCAGAAATTTTCCCAGAACAAAACAAACCAAAAGAAGAAATTAAAACAGAAGAAAAGAGTGAAGAAAATAAATGAGTTCTAAACAACCTTGGCAATATGAAATTGAAATAAATTGCTTATTAAGAAGAATTTGCAAATCCTTTTCACTTGAAGGAAAAGCAATGAAATGTGAAGAAGAGTTAATGGATAAATTAAACGAAGTATGTAACCTCTATAAATTAACAAAAGATGATTCATATAAAAAAATATTTAGTTCTTCACAAAAAAGATATGATCAAATACTTAATGGAGAATTTTATAGAAATAAAAAATTAATAAAACCAAAAGATTTAGAATTAGATTTAGCAAACATTCCTCCGGAAGAATTAGAAGAAGAAGTTTTGATATGGGAAAATGCAATAGGTATTTTAGAATAAATATCTTTAAAAAGTTCTGTTTACCTTATATATAATGCCTATTGATGACGAATTAGATGAAGAGAAACCTGAAGAAGAATTAGATTTATTTGAACTTATGCAAAAAACAGAAGCAGATTTTCGGCATGGAACTGAAAATTCTACTTTATACAATAAAACTCCTGGAGAACAGCTTAGAGATTATCAGGAATTTGATTAATTTTTTAAAACAAAATAAAACCCAAACCTTTTTTAATTGACTCTTTCTAAAATTTATATGAATAAAGAATTACCAGAAATAAATGTAGGAGTTGTTGGACATATTGACCATGGAAAAACAACTTTGCTTAGTCAGCTCACTGGAAAGTTTACAGACACTCACTCTGAGGAACTGAAAAGAGGAATTACTATTAAGTTAGGTTATGCTGATGCCACTATTTACAAAGATGGAAAAAATTATAATACAAATAAAGGGACTCCCCAAAGATACATTAGTTTCATAGATGCTCCTGGACATGAAATGCTCATGGCAACAATGCTTTCTGGAGCAGCAATAATTGATGCTGCAATTCTTGTAATAGCTGCAAATGAAGGAATAAAACCTCAAACAAGAGAGCATTTTATGGCATTACAATCAAAAAAGATAAGTAATATAATTGTTGTTCAAAATAAAATTGATTTAGTCAGCAAAGAGCAAGCTCTAGAAAATTACAAATTAATAAAAAATTTTCTTAAAGGAAGTTTGGCTGAACAAGCTCCAATAATTCCAATATCTGCTCAACAAGGAATAAACATAGATAAGATTTTAGAAGAACTCTGCAAATTAGAAATACCAAAAAGAGATGAAAAAAGCGAGCCAATATTTCTAATAGCAAGGAGCTTTGACATTAATAAACCAGGAACTTTAATTTCAAATCTAAAAGGAGGAGTTTTAGGAGGTATTTTAAAACAAGGAAAATTAAAAATTGGAGATGAAATAGAAATAAAACCAGGATTAAATATTAAAAAAGCAAATCAACAAATTTACGAAACTTTAACAACAAAAATTCTTTCTCTGTACAAAGGAAATAATTCAGTAAAAGAAGTCTTGCCTGGAGTTAGCATATCTATTGAAACAGAACTTGACCCTTTTTTAACAAAAACAGATTCTTTAACAGGTTGTATTGTTTCTCTAAAAGGAAAACTTCCAGAGATTAGCCATGATATAAAAATAAAAGCAAATTTATTTAAAGAAGTTTTAGGAACAGCGAAGCATCAAAAAGTTGAACCTCTAAAAACAAAAGAAATTTTGATGTTGAGTGTAAATACAACAATTACAGTAGGAACAATTGAAAAAATAAATGAGAAAGAATTAGAACTCTCTTTAAATATTCCAATAGTTGCATTAAAGGGAAATAATGTAGGTATTGCAAGAAATATAGACAGCCACTGGAGATTAATCGGCTTTGGTGAGATAGTGGAATAAAATGAAAAATGAAAGATTTATTGAATTAATTAATCAATTGCATAAAAAGTATATGGATTCTGAATATAGAGTAGATGAACACCCAATTTTTCATGTTAAAATAAGTATAAAAGACAGAAAACACGCCCTAATGTTTGGAAGCGATGATTTTAAAATCCTACAAGAAAATAATTTCAAAAATTTAGAATTTTTAGGGCTATCTATTGATAATAATTTTTCTGGAGCCTGGCTCTCAATATCAGATAATGATGAATTTTGGATTGAAGAAAATTTTGTATATAGAAAAAAAGAAAATGTTCCTGTTGAAACCTCTGAAGGCATAAAATACAGTCCAATAAAACAAAGAATTTATTTGAAAAAAGAATAGAATAATCTTTATAAAGGAAATTTATTTTAAATAAACATGAAAAAAGAATTGATACTAATGATTTCAGCATTATTTTTAATTAGTATTTTAGGATTTGCTT
>CAZZFU010000009.1:0-4018 GCA_964653965.1 Candidatus Woesearchaeota archaeon | reverse complement strand
AATGAAACAGGGGGTGAAGTACAAAATATAACTCCGGGATGGGTTAAAAAACAAATGCAAGAAGGAACAATAGGAATCAAAAATCAAAATACACATCAATTTAAAGAAAGATTGCAATTTTATCTAAATGCAACAGAATGTGCTGAAAACTGCACATGTGCGGGTTCTACTGTAAAATGCTGGTTAAATGGACAAAGACAAATGACTGTTGTTGCTGGAAATTCAGGAAATATTATTATTCAGGTTAAAGGCATTAATGCCTCTACAAATGTAACTCTATATAAAGAAGACGGAAAGATTTATGGAGAATTTGGAAATGAAACAAGAAGAATTCATGATCCAGAACAAATTAAAGAAAAGATTAGAAAAAGAATAAGAGCAAAATTAGAGGGATATAATATAACTTTAGATGAAGATGGATATTACAGGGTTCAAACAAAGAAAAAAGCAAGATTATTTTTAATAGTTCCAGTAAGAGAAAAGGTAAAAGCACAGGTTAATGCTGAAACAGGAGAAATAATAAAAGTTAGAAATCCTTGGTGGGGATTTTTAGCAAGAGATACAAGAGAAGAGCCCCTGTTAGGCGCAGATTGTGGAACAGTTAGTCCTGAATATGTTGATGAATGCTGTCAAAATAAAGGATATGATTTTTGGGATTCAGAAGAATTTGAATGTGCTTTTTCTGAATAATTCCAATATAATAAGGTTTATATACTAATAATCAGAGATTTTAGTATGAATGGAGCTTATATTAACTTAAGGCGTAAAAAAAACAATATACTCTTAGAATATTTCTTGCCTGGAAAAGAGTATACAACATTTAGTTTATGTGGTGATTTAAATGAAGCAAAGATAAAAATTTTAGAACATCTTAAAAATTATGATATCAAAAAAATACATATAAAAAGCACATTAGAATCACCAGGAATAACTAAAGAATTATTAGAAAGGTACAATGGATATGATATGCTCAAAAAAGAAGAACTTAATGAAATAAGAGAATTCTTAAATAGAAAATATAAAAAAAGAAAAGATATAACTTTTACATTAACAACTTAATCCTTTTTCTTTTTGCGCTTATAAGCTTCAAAAGAAATTTCTGCTAATCTATTTACTCTATCTAAAATACGAGGATTATATAAAATTAAATCATATTTTCCTTGATATTTTTCTTTAATTTTTAATTTAATATTTTTCAAATCTTCTGGCTGAATATTCAGTTCATCTTCTAAATTCCATTTTCTTCCAATATTAGGATATCCTAATTCAAGGTCTTTTAAAAAACCACACTCTACTTTTTTATATTTTTCCAAAATTTTTTCAAGATTGACTTTGTCTCCTCTACGAATAATCATAAACAAAATAAAAAACAATTATTTTTAATAATTTATATTCTAAAATTCACAATAAACTTTATAACTGCTTTTTATTTTATAACTTTCTATCAGGCTTGACCCCTATTTTAAAGGGAAGTTGAATGTCAAGAAACCGATAGGTGTCTTACAATGGGAGTCTATTCACATTCAAAATTAAACACATATGAACAATGTCCTCTTAAATATAAATACAGATATATTGACAAAAGAAAACCAGATATTGAACAAACAATTGAATCTCATTTAGGAAAAGCAGTTCATGATACTTTGGAATTAATTTATAATGAAGCACAACAAAATAGAATTTTAACAATACAGGAAATAATAACTTATTATGCTGAAAACTGGAAAGAAAATTATTCTGAGAATTTTTTAATTGTAAAATCAGGACTAACACCTAAAGATTATTTTAATATGGGAGTTGAATTTTTAGTTAATTATTATAACGAATATTATCCTTTTAAAGATGGAACAATTGAATGTGAGAAAAAAGTCTGGATAACTTTAGATGAGAAAAAAAGACACAAAGTCCAGGGATTTATTGACAGATTAGTTTATAATTTTAAAACAAGAGAATATGAGATTCATGATTATAAAACAGCAAATTCTCTTCCTCATCAGGATAAAATAGATAATGACAGACAACTAGCCCTTTATGCAATTGCAATTAAAGAATTATTTGGACAAGACAAAGAAATAAGATTAGTCTGGCATTATTTAGCTCATAATAAAAGAATAGAATCTACAAGAACAAATGAACAACTCAAACAATTAAAAAAAGAGGTTTTAGAATTAATAGAAGAAATAGAATCAACAGATGATTTTCCACACAATAAAACTCAATTATGTAATTGGTGTGAATTTCGTCCTAGTTGCGAAGCCTGGAAATATGAAAAACAAGAGCCCTTGGATATTTGGTGATAATTAACTAATTCTAAACTTTATTCCTTCATCTGTAATTGCATATCTTGCTCCTGATTTAGGAGTTCCTCCAACAAGTTCAATATGTTTATTTTCTTCTAAATAAGAGTGTGCCTCATGAAGAGGGCGATAATCCAAAAGAGATTTTGTTCCTGTTAAAATTATTTTATTACATCCCAACATATCTTCTAATACCATCTTTGCTCTTTTTTCTATAGAAAGTCTAGCAAAGTCTTTAATATCCATTCTTATTTCTTCTGGCATACAAATTCCATAGAAGTCTAATTTATAAGAATTATAGTTTTATAAAATATATATAATTAATTACAAATACAACTGATTCTTTGAGGGGTTAAGAAGGGGGAAACCAAAAACTATTTAAACATTAATATCATATTAATACTATATTAATAAAGTGGTAAAAGCAATAATTGACATTGATGAAAGTGCAAATAGGATTTTAAATATAGTTAAAGCTAAAGAAAATTTAAAAGATAAAAGTGAAGTTTTAAATCTTATATTAAAAACATATGGTAAAGAAATGTTAGAGCCTGAATTAAAACCTGAATTTATTTCTGAATTAATAAAAGCTCAAAATGAAGAAACTGTAGATGTAAGTGATTGGAACAAACATTTTGAACTTGAATAAAATGTATAAAATCAAACTAAGAAAAGAAGTTGAGAGAGTTCTTAAAAAACTAGCAAAAAAAGACAAAGTGAGTTCAATTTATATAAGCAAAAAAGTAAAACAAGCTCAAGAAAATCCATATAGGTTCAAAGCATTAAGAAAACCATTGCAAGGATTTTGGAGAATACATATAGGAAATTATGTTCTCATTTATTCAATAGATGAACCAAACAAGACAATCATCATTGAAAAATACAAACATCATGATGAAGTTTATAAGGTGTAAGATAAATTCTAAATATCACAAATTCTTTGAGGGGTTAGGAAGGGGATTAATTAGTTATTATAATAATCTCTCTTTTTACAAGATTGGATTTTTTATGAGTTGGAAGAACATATTTTTTCTTAAATATGTTTGATTTGATAATCTGAAAGAATAAATTAAACATTATAATCCATTTTTCAAAAAAAGGTAATTTATCCCAGTTAATATCTATCCAATATTTTTCAAATTCTTTAATGTTGAATTTCCTTATTTTCCCAATTTCCGGGTCTGCAATATAGATTATTCCTTTACTTATTCCTTCTACAACTGAGAAATGACTCGAACTTTCTGGAGAAAACCATCCAATTATTACAGGTATTTTCTTTTTAATCAATAATTTAAGTTCATCTATTGAAGAATTAAATTTATATTTGGCTTTAAATCCTAGTTTCTTAGCTCCTTTTACAATCTCTCTTGGTTCAGTTCCTTTAAAATATGTGGCTTTTACTAATTTTTTTAAACTTTCTTCAGATTTTTTTAATCCATAATAATTCAAAACAATTCTAAGAGAGGCAGGTCCACACATCCTTTTCTTTTGTTTATAAGATTGATACTAACCATTTTATTTTAGTGTTATATTCTTCCTCTAAAATTTGTTTTGAATATAAGTAAATACACTTGCAAACAACACATTTAAATAATACTATTGTTTTCATTTCTGTATTAATACTCATTTCATTTCTACAAATTGGGCATACTTTCTTTATTTCTTTAATAAACATTTTATTTTTTTACTTTCTTTTTTCCATTTTGATTGTTATCCATTTT
>CAZZFU010000008.1:18763-20367 GCA_964653965.1 Candidatus Woesearchaeota archaeon | reverse complement strand
GTTTGTTAATAAATATGCTCCACTTAAGCTTTCTGCTTTCGCTATTTCAAGATTTTTTTTATCTTCTGGATGATAATGTCCATGCAGAACTGCTTTCAAATTAGTTTTGAGATAATTTATGCTTCCTGTAAATATTCCTACAAATCCTCCCAATCTCTCACTCATTTTCTTTTATTTCCTCTGTTAATGCTGCACCATGAGTCATTCCATTTAATTTATCATAAAAATCCATTATAATTCCTGAAGGAACACTCACAATAACCTCTAAATCCCCATTATTCTTCCATTTTTCATCTTCTTTGTATTGAGTTATTACTCCATATGCTTTTCCAGTATAAATAGCAGGAATAGTTATTTTTACTTTTTTTGTCTCTAATTTAATAGGGAGAATATTACTTATTGCTTCAATAATTTCTTTTATTTGTTCTTCAACTGGAACATTTTTTATATTTATATGCGCAGATTCTAATGCATTTTTTATTCTTTCAGGAGTGTGAGGATTTTTTGTTTGAGGATCTATTGAATTGTGCGCTAAAAAATCTATAATTTGTTTAAGTTTTTGTTCTTGTTCAGTACTTCGATGTTCTTGTGTTAATTGAATTTCCCCTTCTTTAACAATTCTTTTAACAATTTCTCCAATTTCAGTTGTTCCAAAAGCCTTTTCTAAATCTTCTTTTGAAGGAACAAAGCCTTTTTTAGAATCAGTAAAAACTTTATCTCCTTCTGCATCTATAAATGAGGCTTCTCCTTTTTTAAATTTAAGGGCATTATTCAAATCCACAATAATCTCAAAATTTTTCCCTGCTTTTTTAATACGTGCTAAAGTATTCATTTTCGTTTACCTCTTTCGAAAATGAATGCTAAGAAATTCTTAATTTTTTTTGTTGTACTCATAATCTATTAATATCTTCCCCTTCTAATCTCTCTAATTTTCCTTTGTCTTTTGGAATATAAACTAATTCAAATTTATCAATATTGAAATTTTTCTCCTGAATTTCCTTGTATATATCTAAAACAAGTCTAACACCTTGCTTAACACTTAAACCTTCTCTGTATTTTTCTCTTAATTGATCCTTTATTTTTTCATCATCTTCTCCAATTGCTTGTGCATGATAAGAGAGATAATTTCCAGTAATATCACTTGTAAATAATTCAGGTTTTCCATTATTTATTCCAGCAATCATTAGTGAAACACCAAAAGGTCTCGCACCACCATATTGTGTAAATTGCTGTTTAAGATTTGAAATATCTTTTATAATTAATTCTGGTTCTATTGGAGAATCATAAGTTACTCTATTTTGCTGAGATAAAATCTGAGCCCTTTCAATTAAAACTCTTGCATCTGCAATTATTCCTGCAACACTTGCAATAATATGAGAATCAATTTCATATATTTTATTTGTTGATTTTTTAAGTATTAATTTATCTTTTATTCTTTTATCAGCAATTATAAAAACTCCATCAGAGCAAACCATTCCAACACTTGAACTTCCAAGTCTAACTGTTTTTTCAGCATATTCTACTTGAAGTAAATGTCCCTCAGGTGAGAACATTGTAGCTGTTCTATCATAGCCCATTGCTTGATGTTGTATATCTGTTGGCAT
>CAZZFU010000008.1:1193-18663 GCA_964653965.1 Candidatus Woesearchaeota archaeon | reverse complement strand
TTTCCATTCTAATTTTAGAGAATTTTATAATAAATTTAAACGTTTTATTTTCTCTTCAAAAAATTTAAGAAATTCGAGTTTTTAAGGTTTTTGGTGGGTTTCTTTTTTTTCAATATCTATTTTTTTATGGCATTTATAGTGGATTAGATAACTATTTTCACTATCTATATAAATTCCTTCTCCTACATGTCTTCCATCATGATAAGTAGAATGTATTTTTTCAATTTTATTTATTTTTATTATTTTACCTTTTTCTTTTTGAATTTTTTCAAGTAATAAATTAATTTTTTCTTCATCTAGTTTCCATTCTTTATAAAAAGGAATTATTGCAACATAATCTTTTCTTCCTAAAATTTTTTTAATTAAAGAAGCACCCATGTTTTGAGTTAATCTTCTATATATATAAGAATTATTACATCCTAATATTTATTTTCTATTCAAACCTTTCAAAGTTCCAGAAACTCTTTTGACAGTCATTTTTTCAGGCCAAATTCCTAAAGAAGCCCTAATTTTATCCACACTTTTTCTATTTATAGAGAGAATTACTCTATTTTTTTCTGTTTTAATCCATCCCAAACCTAATTTTGACATTCCAAAAGTTCCTAAAAAATCTTTAAGTGCTTTTT
Organism: Candidatus Woesearchaeota archaeon; assembly: GCA_964653965.1. Taxonomy (GTDB): domain Archaea; phylum Nanobdellota; class Nanobdellia; order Pacearchaeales; family GW2011-AR1; genus JAFCEV01. Next base: position 18,037 of record CAZZFU010000008.1, on the reverse strand, counting down.
CTATATTTTCTTTGCAATTTTTACCCTCAACTAGCAAATATCTCTTTTTCTCTCTCATAGATGGTTTTAGGGGTTTCATATTTATAGAAAGGAAAAAACCTTTATATTTTTATTCCTATGAAAAATTTTCAGCAGTATAAACATAAACTTCTGTTTCAGAATCTCTCCAGCAATTTTCTTCCATTCCTCCTTTTAAACACAAATTAACTAAAAAAGAAATTTTGTCTGGAATCTGTTCCCAAACAACAGGAAGATAAGTGCTTTGAAATTCTCCTCTTTTTAACACAACTCCATGCTCAAAAGCTCTTAATTTATTTAATAATTCTTCTGGATTTTTATGCTCTAATAAGCTTAGAGGAGACAATACACTAATCTCTAAATCCATTTCTTCTAATTCTTTATAACTTATTGAATTAAATCTAATGTCATTAATAGCGGCATTTATAGAATTTTCAATAACACACTCATACAAAGGTTGATATGCTATAATATTTCCAATGCATCCTCTTAATTCTCCATTTTTTTTGAAAGTCACAAAACAGCCTTTTTCTTTTTTTAAATTTTCAGGAATTTCTTTTTCATTAATCTCTAATTTTTCCCCTTTTTTCAAATAATTTTCAGCACTCTCTCTTGCAAGATTTAATAGAAATTCTCTTTCTTCTTCATTGAAAGTTTCCACAAAAATAATTGAAGAATAACCAACCACACTCTCTTTTTCTCCTGTAATATCTCCTGAATTTGCATAACTTATTAAATAAGGCTTCCAGGATTTTTCTTTTGCAATTTTTAAAAGACTAGAAACAGCCCAGGGAGCATCAATTTCAGAATTTAGAATTCCCTCATCATCAAGATTTAAAATTCTATCAATAGAATAGGCATCTAACTGAAGAGCCTCGAAATATTCATGGTAGTGAGATAAATCCACACTTACTAAAATCAAATCATTTTCTCCAAGATATTTTTCTAAAATTTCTTTAAATTCACTTGTATTTGTTTTTCCAACTAAAATAGGAATAATTTCAAAATCTTCTAATTGCTCTTGTAAAAAAGGAAGCTCTATTTCTAAACAATGCTCTTGTTCATGTGCTTGTTCAATATTTTGAATTAATTCTTCATTCAGCATTTTTTTAGATTTTCTACTGATTTTTATTTTTCCTAATGGAGTAGAATAATATTCAAAATTTGAAATTGAAATTCCTACTAAAGAATATCTATGGCTGGGTCCAATTAAAAAAATATTCTCATATTTTTCTTCTAATTGCTTAAAGGCTGTTCCTGCAATTTGTCCAGAATAAACATATCCTGCATGAGGAACAATTATTGCCTTAATTTTTCCTTCAATTTCTAGTTTTTTAGAATTATCTAAATATTTGTCAACTAGAATCTTTAGTTCTGTTTCATTAGAAGGATACCATGTCCCAGCAAAAACAGGCTCTCTAATTTTCTCTTGTTTTATAGTAAAACCATTATAAACTAAAGGAATCATTAAAAGTACAGCTAATATTATTAGAATTGAAATAATTTTTATTTTTCTCATTATGTTTAAAAGAAGATTTTGTATAAAAATCTTCTGAAAAACTATATAAACTAAATTTACTCTTTAAATTCATAAAAGGAGAAAATGGTAATCAGGCATGACCCTAATTTAAGGGAAGTGTCGTAAGAGAAACCGTGGTGTCTTTTACATGGAAATATGCACAATTGGAGGATATGAACAAGTAGGAAAAAACATGACTGCTGTAAAAGTTGAGGACGATGTTTTTTTATTTGATGCAGGATTATATATTCCAGGAATAGTTGAACTTCAAGAAGATAATCTTTTGCATTATACTTCTAGATTTAAAAAAGGAAAGCCAATTCAAAAATATACAGAAAAAAAACTTAGAGAATATGGAGCAATTCCAGATGACAGAATTCTGGATAAATTAGGATGGACAAATAAAGTTAGGGCTATTTTCATAAGTCATGCTCATTTAGACCATGTAGGAGGATTACCTTATATTGCAAATAGATATCCTAGAGCAGTTATTTATGCAACTCCTTTTACAATGAAAGTTTTAGAAACAATTTTAGAAGATGATAAATTAAGAATAAAAAATAGATTAAAGGTTGTTCAATCAGATTCAACCCATATTATCAAAGGAAAAAGTGGAAGTTATAAAGTTGATTTTGTTCATACAACACATTCTACAATTCAGTGTGTTTTTCCTGTTCTTCACACAAAAGAAGGAATATTCTTTTATGCTCTTGATTTAAAATTTGATAATTATCCAACTCTTGGAAAGCCTCCAAATTATAGAAAATTAAAAGAATTAGGAAGAAAAGGGATAAAAATATTAGTTGTGGATTCTCTTTATTCTAGCACAGAGAAAAAACCAGGAGGAGAAAAAATTGCTCAGCATATGTTAGAAGATGCATTTTCTAAATTAAGAGGAAGAAATTCTGCATATTTTATAACAACTTTTTCATCTCATATTGAAAGATTAAAAAACATAGTTTATTTTGCTGAAAAAACAAAGAGACAAATTGTATTTTTAGGAAGAAGTTTGAGTAAATATGTTGAAGCAGCAGCTAAAGTAAATTCTGCGCCATTTAGTAAAAAAGTAAAGATATTGAAATACAGAAGGCAAGTGGATGCTTTTCTAAAAAAATTAAATAAAGAAAGGGGAAAATATGTTGTGGTTTGTACAGGACATCAAGCAGAAGAAAGTTCAATCTTAGATAGAATTGTAAAAGGAGAAACAGAATTTCATTTTAAATTAGGAGATCATTTGATTTTCTCTTCAAGTGTAATTCCTGTTTCAGTAAATATTTTAGCCCGTGAAAGATTAGATAATAAATTAAGAAAAATGGGTGTTAAGATACAAACAGATGTTCATGTTCATGGACATGGAAGTCGAGAAGACTTAAGAAATTTAGTAGAACTATTAAAACCAAACCATATAATTCCTGCACACGGAACTCTTCAGCAGGAAGCACCAATGATAGAACTAGCTTCTGATTTGGGATATAAATTTGGAGAAACATCTCATTTATCATCTAATGGTAAAGTTTTGAAATTTTAATATGGTTAGAGAAGATATAATCGAAGGCTTAAGAGCAGCAATGACTCGGGGACAAACTTTGAGACAAGCTATGATGAGTTTCTACAACGCAGGTTATATAAAAGAAGAAATTGAAGAAGCTGCGAGAGCTTTGCAACAGAGAATGAGTAATCCAGTACAGCCTCAATTTGCTCCAGCAGAAGAGGCACCTGTTTTTCAAAGAGGACAATCAATGAAAACAGATACAAAAGAAAAACCCAAAGAAGTTTTATCTCAGACAGCTCAATTAGCTAAATCACCAACTTCACAACCTGTTCAAACTATTCAGAGAGTTTCAGCATATGGAGAACAAAAAAAACTTTCTCCTCAACAACAGCCTCAGCAAATTCCTCAACCCCCTCAACCCCCTCAACCAGTTCAACAACCTCTTCCACCACCTCAACAAAAACCTCAACCAGTTCAACAACTTCCTCCTCCACAAATCAAACAAATCCCTCCTCAAGCAATTCCAAGAGTTTCAGCATATGGAGTTCAGCAACCTTATTATCCTCAAGGTAGAGCATCAAAACCAAGTGGAAAAACAGCAATATTTCTTTTATTAGCTCTTTTAATTATTTTAATTGGATTATTAGTTGCAGTTTTATTTTTTAAAGAAGAAATTCTCGCATTTTTTGATTCATTTTAAAAATGGTTTATTTACCCTCAGAAGACTCATATGCTCTTAATAATATTTTAAAACAAGAGATTCCAAAATTAATTGAAAAAAATTCTAATTTGAAATTTTTAGAAATTGGTGCTGGAAGTGGAATCCACCTTTTAACAGCAGAAAAAATAGGAATTAAAAAAGAAAATATTTTTTCTTCTGATATTGATGAAGCTTCTGTTTCTCATTGTAATTTATTAGGATATAATTGTATAAAATCAGACTTATTCGAAAAAATAAAAGGAAAATATGATTTAATTATTTTTAATCCTCCTTATCTTCCAGAGCACGAAAAAGACAAAAGAATAGACACAACTGGAGGAAAAAAAGGAGACGAAATTATTTTGGAATTTTTAAAGTCAGCAAAAAATTATTTAAATAAAAACGGGAAAATCTTTCTTTTAACGAGCAGTTTAACACCTAAAATTGATTTTAAAAAAGCAGGATATAAATCAAAACAATTATTATGCGAAAAATTGTTTTATGAACAATTATGCGTTTGGGAATTAATTGTTTGATGTTTTTTTTCGAGATTTATTATTTGTAAAAATTCTTTTTAAAAAAACTTGTTTTTGAGGTAATTGGGGGATATCTCTCTTCATATAATGTAAATTCTTAGTTTCGATTGGTTTTAGAATATGTGGTGTATTTGGATAATTAGAAATCTTATTTATAGGTTCTCTTTTTTTCATTTCCCAAATCTTCCTAAGAGAATCAGCATGCATTATGATGGCACGTCCATAGAATTCATGCCCTCCATTATATCTTCTTATTGCACGAGTGGGATTCTCCCTATATTCAAATTCTTCATCAAGTAACAGTGCTGCGAATTTTATTGCATCTGCTGTTTTCATTAAATTAACAACTCCGTCTCCATCCCCATCTGCTTTTGGCCCGTGTTTTATAATCATAGGCGGAATTCCTTGAGAAATTCCATATGCCCCTGCATATGACATTTCAATATTAAATATATCTCTTGGGAGTAATATATTGTCAGTTGTATCAGTAAAAAGATTAAAAAAGTCTTTTGCATATCCCAAATATTCAGTTCTTCTGTCAGGCCTATCTATATAAACTGATGCAAATGCAACTATTGACGGGTACACCCCTGTATATTTTCCACACCGAGTCTCTAATTGAAGCAAAGAGGCCATATGTTCTGGAGAAATACCATGTTCACCTTGAACTTTTTTTAACCAATAGAGGTTATCTTCCATAAAAGGAATACATGTTTTAATAGAATCTGGGTTAAGATACCAAGATTCATTTATATTCGTATAATCTGTTTGTTTTTTACCTTTCTCAAATCTACGTATGCCAAAACGAGGATCTTCTAGATATTGTGAAATATCATATCCTTCTCTTTCTAGCCTTTTCTGAAAATTGTCAAGAGCCCTTTTTTCAGTAGGAGTTAAAGACTCTATAGCTACTAATTGAATAGAATCCTTTTTAGTATATACATATTTTGTTGTATCTGTATAATTAATTTGTTCTTCCCCCAATCTTGTCTGAAAATTATCTAATGCTTTTTTTTCAAGAGGTGATAAAGAGACTAGGGCACCTAATGCAATTTCTTTTAACATTTTACTTTTTTTAAAAAAGTTGATTATTTTTAAGCATTATTGCTCTAAACCCAATACTTAGATTTCACCACAATTATTTTTATATACTTGGAATTAATTCTTTGAATATGGCTAGATTCGCACACATAGCAGATGTACATTTAGGAGGATGGAAGCAACAGCCTATGCAGGATTTAAATTTTCAGTCTTTTAAAAAAGCAGTAGATATTTGCATAAATTCAAAATTAGATTTTGTTTTAATTGCTGGAGATTTGTTTGATTCTGCTTATCCTCCAATAGAGATTTTAAAAGAGACTTTTTCAGAATTTAGAAGACTCAAGGAGGCAAATATACCTTGTTTTATAATTGCAGGTTCTCATGATTATTCTGTTTCTGGAAAAACCTTTTTAGATGTTTTAGAAAAAGCAGGTTTTTGTAAAAATGTAACTGACTTTGAGATTATTGAAAAGCAAAGATTTCCTTCTCCAAAAGATTCTGATTTTCAAAAAGAAAAAGACACAATTATTTTAAATCCAACTCTTTATGGGGGAGTTGCGATTTATGGTTATCCTGGAAGAAAATCAGGATTAGAAATAGATGATTTAAGAAGAATAAAATTAAATGATGCTCCTGGAATGTTTAGAATTTTCATGCTTCATACAACAATAGATAAGGCAAAAGGGACTCTTCCAATAGACTCTTTAGAAACAGAAACAATTCCAAAAGCAGATTATTATGCATTAGGGCATCTTCATATTGATTTTCAATATCAAAATTTTGTTTATCCTGGTCCAATTTTTCCAAATAATTTCCAGGAATTAGAGGATTTAAGACAAGGAAGTTTTTATATTGTAGATACAGAGTCAGATAATTCTTTAAGAAAAGTAGAACTTAAATTAAAAGAAATAGAAGCTGTAGAAATTAATATAAAAAATTCTCTTTCAGCTACAGAAAAAATAATTGCTGAATTAAATTCAAGAGAATTAGAAGACAAAATAGTTTTATTAAGAATAACAGGAGAATTAGAAAATGGAAGAATTTCTGATATAAAATTTCCAAAAATAGAAGAATTTGTCAAAGAAAAAGGAGCTTATTTTCTTTTAAGAAACACACATGAATTAAAATCCAAAGAAGGAGAAATGGAATTAGAGATTGGAGATACAGAAGATATAGAAGATGAGACAATTAAGGCTTATTCAGATAAAAATCCTTCTGATTTTAATAAATTAATACCCCAAATAATGAATGTTTTTTCAATTGAAAAACAAGAAGATGAGAAATCAGAGGTTTTTATAAATAGATTATTAGACGGAACAAAGAGAGTTTTAAATTTTTAAGAAGCAAAAATGAATATTAAGAAAATAGTTTTAAATAATATCAGAAGTTACAAACAGCAGAAATTGGAATTTCCAGAAGGAGCAACTCTTTTAGCAGGAGATATTGGTTCTGGAAAAACCTCTATTTTACTTTCAATAGAATTTGCATTATTTGGGCTTCAACCTGGGCAGAGAGGTTCTTCTTTATTGAGAAATGGAGAAGATGAAGGGGGAGTTCTTATAGAATTTGAGGTGGATGGAAAAGAAGTGATTATAGAAAGAACTTTAAAAAGAGGAAAAACAGTTTCTCAGGATTATTGTTCTATAACAGTAGATGGAGAAAAAGAAGAGATTGCTGTCACAGAATTAAAAAACCGTGTTTTAACACTTTTGGATTATCCAAGAGAGTTTGCAAAAAAACAAAATATTCTTTATAAATTTACAGTTTATACTCCTCAAGAAGAAATGAAGCAAATAATTCTTGAAGATCCTCAAACGAGAATTAATACTCTAAGGCATGTTTTCGGAATAGATAAATATAAGAGAATTTTAGAAAATGTTTCTTTAATAAATATTAAAATTAGAGAAGAAAGAAGATTAAAAGAAGGAATAACAGCGAATTTAGAGCAGGATAAATTGACAATTGTTTCAAAAGAAAATGAATTAGAAACAAAGCATTATAATTTGTCTTCAGTTGAAAAAGAATTATTTTTAAAAACAGAAGATAGAAAAAAAATACAAGAAGAAAAAGAACAAGTTTCAGCTCAAATTGAAGAAAAAAGAACTCTTCAGCAAGAAATAGAAAAAAGTAGAATAATGATTTCTAATAAAAAAGAAACTATATTGAATAATTCAAAGAGAATAGAAGAAATACAAAATCAGATAAATCAACTAGAAGAATCTTTTTTTAATGAAAATAAAATAAGAGAGTTAGAAGAGCAGATTCTTTTAAGAAAAGAAGAAAAAAGAAAATTAAATGAAGAAAATTTAGAAATAACTTCTCAAATAACTTCCTTAGATATAAAGAATGCAGATAATGAAAAAATAAAAACTAAGATAACTCATGTAGAAATTTGTCCAACTTGTTTGCAGGATGTTAGTCCAGTCTATAAATCTAATGTAGTTAATAAACTTGAATCAGATACTGCTAAGAATGTTTCTTTAATAAAGAATTTAAGATTAGAAAAACAAAAAATATCTGAGAGAATTTTAAAAATAGAAACTGAAATATCTCTAAATGAAAAAGAACTTCAGGAATTGAATCTATTAAAAATCAAGTTTGAGGGAATTAAAGAGAAAAAAGAGAGAATAAAAGAATTACTAAATTCAAACAACTTAATTGAAAAAGATTTAGAACTTCTAAATTCACATATGGCTTCTCTAGAAAAATCAGTATTTGAATTAAAAAAATTTGATAATATTTTCCAATTAAAGCAAAGTGAATTAGAAGAAGCTCTAAGAAAAGAAAAATTAGCAGAAATAAAAGTTGCAGAATTAAAAAAAGAAATTGATGTTTTTTCAAGACAGATAGAAGAATTAAAATTCAACATAAAAAAGACAGAAGAAATTAAAAAACAATTGGACAACCTCATTAAATTAGAGGATTGGTTATCTAAGAAATTTGTATCTCTTATAGCAACTATTGAAAAAAATGTAATGGTGAAGCTTAAAAAAGAATTTTCTACTCTTTTTGCAGAGTGGTTTAGTATGCTTGTTCCAGATAATTTTAATGTTCAGCTTACAGATGATTTTACTCCTTTAATTGAATATCAAGATTATGAAATAAGTTATGCTTATCTTTCAGGAGGAGAGAGAACAGCAGTAGCTCTTGCATATAGACTTTCTTTAAATCAGGTTATAAATTCTCTATTAAGCAAAATAAAAACAAAAGATTTAGTAATTCTTGACGAACCAACTGATGGTTTTTCAGAACAGCAGTTAGATAAAATGAGAGATGTTTTACAGCAATTAGATGCCAAACAAATGATTATTGTGAGCCATGAGCAGAAAATAGAAGGATTTGTAGATAATATTATAAGATTAAAAAAGATTTCAGGAATTTCAAAGAAAGAAAGTTAAACTATTCCAAAAACCAAAAAATTTATAAAACAATCTTACTCAATATTTTTAAGAAATTATTCTTAATGTTTAAAAATGGATGAAGAATTAAAGAAATCAATTTTGAAATCAGGTACAACTATTCTTGGTATTGTTTGTAAAGACGGAGTTGTAATGGCTGCTGACAGACAAATTACAGCAGGAACAATTATTATGTCAAAGAGGGGAGAAAAAGTCTTTAAAATAAATGATTATCTTGTTTTTGCTGGTTCAGGAATTGCAGGAGATATTCAAAGAGTTCCTAAATTAATAGGGGCTGAATTAAGATTAAAAGAACTTCGTTCAAGATCTCGTCCTAGTGTTCGTCAAGCAGCTAGTTTATTAACTCAAATTGCATATTCAGGAATAAGACAGCCTTCTATGATTCCTCAACAAGTTGGTTCTCTTTTAGGAGGAGTTAATGAAGATGGAACAATAGAACTTTATACTGTTGAGCCTGCTGGAAGTTTAATAAAAGTTGAGGATTATGATGCTAATTTTGGAAGTGGTATGCCTTTTGTTTTAGGTTTATTAGAAAGACACTATAAAGAAAACATGACAGTGAAAGAAGGAGTTGAATTAGCAATTGAAGCAATAAAATCTTCAACACAGAGAGATGTTGGAAGTGGTTTTGGAATTGATGTTTTTACAATAACAAAAGAGGGGATAAAAAAAGTTGTAGAAAAAGAGATTAAGCCAAATTACTAAGTATAGGTTATAATTTTAAAAAAATGGATACAAAAAAATCTAAGATTTTTAGCATACAATTTATAAAAATAAGAGGTAAATAAATTGGATATTCTAAAAAGCATAAAAGAAAGACTTCATGGAGAAGTAACTGACGCAAATTTTGAAGGAGCAAATATTGTTCTTTACACAGATAATGAAAGATTCTTCAAAGAAGGTGAAGGAAAAATAAAGGAAATTGTAGATGAAATCAAAAAAAGAATAGAATTAAGAGCAGATCAAAAAATTCTTCCTTCACAAGAAGAAACTGAAAAGAAAATAAGAGAAATTGTTCCAAATGACGCAGAAATAACAGAGATTCTTTTTGATTTTTATAGAAGTATAGTTCTTATAGAAGCAAAAAAACCAGGAATGGTTATTGGAAAACAGGGTTCTATTTTAGATGAAATAAAAAAGACAACTCTATGGACTCCACAGATTCAGAGAAGTCCTGCAATAAAATCAAAAATAACAGAGAGTGTCAGGGAAGTTTTATTTGCAAATAATAATTATCGAAGACGATTTTTAAATTCAATTGGAAAAAAGATTTATGAAGAATGGAATCCTGAGAAAGCAGATATTTGGATTAGATTGACTTTTTTAGGTGGAGCAAGACAAGTTGGAAGAAGCTGTTTACTTTTACAGACTCCAAATTCAAAAGTTTTATTGGATTGTGGAATTGATGTTGCTTCATCAGGCTCTGATAAATTTCCTTTTTTCAATGTTCCTGAATTTGATATTTCTCAGTTAGATGCAGTAATAATAAGTCATGCGCATTTAGATCATGTTGGTTTACTTCCTTATCTTTATAAAATGGGATATAAAGGACCTGTTTATATGACTGCTCCTACAAGAGATATTTCTGCATTACTTTCTTTGGATTTTATTGGTGTTGCATATAAACAAGCTTCAACTCCTTTGTTTAGTTCAACAGACATAAAAGAAATGGTAAAACATAGTATATGTTTAAATTATAATGAGGTTACAGATGTCACTCCTGATGTTAGATTGACTTTTTATAATTCTGGACATGTTTTAGGAGGAGCAATGGTTCATTTAAATATAGGAAATGGGGCTCATAATTTGCTTTATGCTGGAGATTATAAATATTCTAAAACAAGATTATTAGATTCTGCAGTTGCAACTTTTCCAAGAGTAGAAACAGTAATAACAGAATCAACTTATGGTTCAAAAAATGACATTCTTCCTCCAAGGGCAAAATCAGAAGAAGAATTTATTGATGCAATAAATAGAACTATTGAGAGAGGAGGAAAAGTTTTAATTCCTGAATTAGGATTAGGAAGAGCTCAAGAAAGTATGTTAGTTATTGAAGATGCAATAAAAACAGGAAAAATGAAGAAAGTTCCAGTTTATATTGATGGAATGATTTGGGATATTAATGCAATTCATACAGTTTATCCTGATTTTTTAAGCAGCAAATTAAAATCAGAGGTTTTTCAGGATAAAAATCCTTTTACTTCTGATATTTTTTCAAGAGTTGGTTCACCTCAAGAAAGAAAAGAAGTTGTTGAGGGAGGGCCTTGTATTGTTTTAGCTACTTCTGGTATGCTTGTTGGAGGAGCTTCAGTTGAATATCTAAAAGAATTTGCAGGAAATAAAAATAATTCTATAGTTTTTGTGTGTTATCAGGGAATTGGTTCTTTGGGAAGACAAATTCAGGAAGGAATAAAAGAAACAAAAATGGTTGTTGATGGAAAAGAAGAAATCGTAGAAATTAATTTAGAGATAAATACTATTACTGGATTTACTGCTCATGCAGGAAGAAATGAGATAATTTCTTTCTTTAATAATATGAGGCCAAAACCCAAAAGAGTTATAATAAATCATGGAGAAATTTCAAAATCATTGGATTTAGCTTCTGCTTTATACAAACTAAATAGAATAGAAACAAATGTTCCGAGAATTTTAGAGACAGTTAGACTAAAGTAAGGATAGAACATAATTATTTTTATAAATACTGATATATTATTTTTATTATGAAACTAATAAAACGCCTTTTAAACTCAAGCTTTATTAAAGGAATGGGAACAATATTTAATTTAGCAGGAGATTACACTATTTCTAATTTTTCTAGGAAGAATAGATATTTAACTCCTCAAGAGCAAGATGCCTTAGCAATAAACAGGGATTGGGAAACTGTAGGAAATGACATGAGAAAAGCAATAGATTCATATAAGAAATATTTAAACAAAAAGTGATTTAAAACTTTAAAAACTCTTTTTTCTTTCTACTCAAATAAAAAGAGAAAATGGATTTAGGATTTTTAATTATCATTGGAATTTTTATTGTGTATTACTTAGCAGTTCTTTTTGCAGAAAAAAGAATAATCCATGAGCCAAAAGACATAATCGACAAATTTCTTTCAATAATTCTTCTTTATGCAGGAGTTTCAATAATTTATTACGCAATTACAGGACAACCTTTTTTATCAGATACAGAAGATAGTTATGCTGTTTATATTTTTATAATTGGATTTGTTGCTCTGTTATGGACAATTCCAAATTTATTAAAAGAGTTTAGATTTTTTAAGAATTTTATAAAAAAAGGAGAGAAAATAAGTAAAAAAAGGAGAAAAAGATGAAACATAATCTAAAAATTACAATTATTTTGATTTTGATGTTTTTAGTAACTCAATTCATTGGATTATATGTGATTGATCATTATAGTCAAAAAGAATTGCCTTTAGGATTAGATTCTCCAAAAATAGAGGATAATAAAGAGTATAATCAAATGTTTTTTTCAATTCTTATAGCTTTTGTAATTGCAATAGGACTCTTGCTTCTTTTAACTCATTTTAAAGCAGAATTTTTATTGAAACTGTGGTTTTTGATTGTAGTAATAATTGCATTAGTAATCTCTTTTCAATCTTTTATTCCAACTTTTCCTTACATTACTTTAATTGTTTTTCTTTTAGCTGCTCCTTTAGCAATTGTAAAAGTATATGGACAGAATTTTTTTGTGCATAATATTACTGAATTATTTATTTATCCAGGAATTGCTGCTGTTTTTGTTCCTTTGTTAAATATTTGGACAATTATTGGGCTTTTGATTATAATTTCTATTTATGATATGTGGGCTGTATGGAAATCAGGAATAATGCAGAAAATGGCTAAATTTCAGATTAATAAATTAAAGGTCTTTTCAGGTTTCTTTGTTCCATATATTTCTAAAAAAACTAGAGAAAAATTAAAGAAATTAAAGAAATCAAAATTAAAAAAAACTAAAGTCAGAGCAAGAGTTGCTATTTTAGGAGGGGGAGATGTTATATTTCCTATAATTGCAGCAGGAGTTATGATGAAGACTTTTCCAGAAACAATTATACCTGCATTATTAGTAATTTTAGGAGCAGCATTAGGACTTAGTTTTCTGTTCTTTTTTGCAGAGAAAAAGAAATACTATCCAGCAATGCCATATATTTCAGCAGGAATCTTCATAGCAATTGGATTGAGTTATTTGTTTTTTAGATAATTACCATAAAATTCCAATAGTGAGATATCTAATATCTTCAAATCTTATTTTTCCATCAGAGGTAGAATTATTATCTCCTTTTGTTATAAAATAAGTTCCCTTTTCATCAATTCCAATATTAATTACTCTATGCACTATAAAATCTCCATTTTTTTCAAAAGTTATTATATCTCCAATAGAAATATCCTCTTCTGATAAAGGAATTATTCTTATTCCATTACTATTTTCATCTAATAAAGGCTCCATGCTTCCTGTTGAAGCATATTTACTAATGCTGGCATCTTCAATATTTATTATTATTTTATCTTCATATACTAAAATATCTTCTCTATTTATGAAATTAGAAGGGGTTTTTGCTAATGAAAAATCTAAAAAAAGAGAATTTAAAGGCATTGGATTTTCAAATTTAGAATCATAAGAATTAGCAATACTTGCACACAAAATTCCTAATAAAAAAAAGAATATAAAAATTAGGATTGTTTTGGAGTTTTTGTTTTTCATGATTTTTGTTTATTTTATTCTTTAGAATCCCCTATATTTGGATACTTAAAACCTATTTTACCTAAACTATCCGTATTTTTTGCATTATCTTCTTTTTTTGTTTCTGGATTAAAATATTTTGGTCCTTGTGCTTCTAATATTTTAATTTCTTCTTCATTAGGTAAGAGGTAACCTTCAAATAAAGCAGCTCTTAATTGAGGCTTTTTTATTAATTTCCAACTAGAGTAATTAATTGATTTTACAAATTCTTCAATATAATTCTTTTTTAATTTTGTAGGAATTATGGCTCTTTTTGAAAGAGGAATTGCGACTTCTTCTTCAATTCTAGCTCTTTCTAAATAATCTACCTCATTCATTTTTATACTTTCATAAACAACATGTGGCCTAAGAAGAATTGCAGTTTTAGTTATTTTATCAATTTTACCTAGATAGTATTGGCTTGGATGATGAATTCGCACTTCTGAGTTAGTTTCCTTTAATTTTTTCAATATGGTTTCTAATTCTTTATTTCCCATAATTCTCTCTAATATCTCTCATTTATAAATATTTGTATATTGTTCTCACTCTATAAAAGTAACAAATAGTAAAATTTATAAATGGATAATACTACTCTTTTTTAATGAAAAATATAACATCTTATAATATACTAGAAAATAATGCTAAAGATAGAGAATTTAACAAAACTTTTCTAAATTTAGTTAAAAAAATCAGAGAAGATGAAGTTTCTAAAAGCGAGATTGAACTAGATGAATTATTAAAAATTTACCAAAATAAAGCAATTTTGTATACAGGAAATAATGCAGAATCAGTAAATGAAAGATTTAGAAATCTTTCTAAAAAACTTTCAAAATTACAAACTCTTTATGAAACAGACACTCTCATATCTAAAGATAAATATGATTTTTTAAAAATAAACCAAAATTAAAATGAGAATAATAAATAGGTTGTTTGGAAAGAAAATTAGAGGAGAAGCATTGGAAAATTTAGCTAAAATATTAAATGTAGATTTGAGAGATGATTTTGAAACCTATGAAGGTTGGTCTACAGGGGACATTTATGCTAAAGCCTCTACAGAATTTAAAGAGAATTCAATTAAATTAACAGGATGTTTTCATAGTAATCAATTTCATTCAAAAGAAAATGATTGGGATAATACAAAATATAGAAAAGGAATTTGCTTTGAAAAAAGTGTAGAAATTCCATATGATAAAATAAATTTAATAAAGAAAAATGTTAGTCAAGAGAGAATTAATAAATAAGATAAAAGATTACTTTTATTTGAATATTTATGAAACAAAAGTATGGTTAGCCTTGCTAGGAAAAGGAACTGCTTCTGCAGGAGAAATTGCAGAGATTTCAGGTGTTCCAAGAAGTAGAACCTATGATGTTTTAGAAAGTTTAGAAAAAAAAGGTTTTGCAATTGTGAAAATAGGAAAACCAGTAAGATATATTGGAATAAAACCAAAAATGATTCTGGAAAAATTAAAAAACGATGTTAGAAGAGATGCAGAAGAAAAAATAGTTGGACTTTCAAATATAAAAACTACAGATGAGTTTTCAAAACTTGAAGAAATATACAAAACAGGAATTGCTCCAATAAAAGGAGAAGATATAACTGCTGCTTTACAAGGAAGGTTAAATATTTCAAATCATTTAAGAGAAGTTCTGCAAAATGCAGAAAAAGAAGTAATAATTTGCACAAATGCCGACGAAATAAAATCTAAATTAAAATTATTCCAGCAAACAATTGCAACTCTTAAAAAAGCAAATATTAAAATAAATATGGCTTTATCAGGAGATGAGAAATTAACAAAGCAATTAGAGAATATTTTTGAAATTAAAATAAGTTCTATAAATCTTGAGACTAAGTTTTTTATAGTTGACAGAAGAGAAATGTTGTTTTATATTTCAAAAGGCGGAGATAAAGAAGATGTTGCTATTTGGCTTAATTCAGAATTTTTTGCACAAGCCTTTGCAGCACTTTTTGAAAAAGCTTTAGGAAGTAAGAAATAAAATGAAAAAAATATCAAAAATTTTAGCATTGCCTTTGATTGGGCTAGGATTATCTGGTTGTATTGAACAAAAAGAACCTGCCAAAGACAGCTTAGAAGATACAACAAAACGAATAGTTATAGATCCAAGAGCCTATATAAGAGATTTTGATAAAGATGGAAAAGCAGATGCATTAACAAGTAAAGAAGGATTAGCTATATATTATTTTCCAGGATATGAAGATAGCATAATAATTAATGATAAAAGCAGAATTATGCCTTCTCAAATGAGACAATCACTATCATCAAGACTTAGTGAAAATAAGCAACCAAAATACAATTCAAAGAAGTA
The DNA here is from genome assembly GCA_964653965.1 of Candidatus Woesearchaeota archaeon. Taxonomy (GTDB): domain Archaea; phylum Nanobdellota; class Nanobdellia; order Pacearchaeales; family GW2011-AR1; genus JAFCEV01. Next base: position 2,256 of record CAZZFU010000008.1, on the reverse strand, counting down.
AAATGAAGGAAAAAAATAATTTGGAAATGAAATTTGATGTTTATTCCAAAAATTATTCCCAGGCAGATTTTCCTCTTTTTAAAAGATGGGAAAAAGATCAAGAATTGGATTCTTTGAAAGATGTAGAAGAATACATGAAAATTTTCCAGTATCAAAAAAATCCTGAAGATGCTTACGAGATTTTAGAAAATATAAAACAAAAAGGAAATAGCTTAGTATATACTTTTAGAGCTGTTCCAGCAAGAGATAGTATTGCAGTTAAAGAGAATTTACCAACAGAATACATTCAAAGAAAAGTTATTCCAAAAATTGAGTTAAAGAATAAATTAAAGAAAAACAAAAAATAAAAAGTGAGATGAAAGAAGAGAAAAAATACTTAAAAGATAAATTTAAAAGAAAATATTTTTTTAATGTTAAAGAAGGAATATGTTTTTTAGGAGGACCAATATTAGGAGGAGCTTTACCAATTCCTTTTGTGTATGGTGGTCTTGAGATTATTTCAGAATTAGCAGAAAAATCTAATGGAGACCCAATTCATTGGCTTATACCTACTTTAGCTTATGCACTTACTTCTGGTTATGGTGTTTATAAAGGAAATAAAAAAGGACGTGAAGCTGCAATGATTTCTAGAGGAAAAAGAAGAGAAAAACAAAAAATTTCTCAATTAGAAGAAAATTTAGAAAATTCAAATTTATAATAATCTTAATCCAGAAATACTCATTTCTTGAAGTTTCTTTTTATTGGAATTTTTCCAGGTATTTAAAAAATCTCTTAATGTAAAATTAATCTTCTTTTTTGCATGAATTCTTCCCTTTTTAGAAAATGTTTTTTTATGTTTTTTCTTAAATCTTTCAACATGTTTTTTATTTTTTAAAGAAGGCCCAGCCCTAATTATCTCTCCTTTGTTTTTTACAACAAAAAAGAAAAAAGCTTTTTTACCATCTCGAACTTTCTTTTTTTTCTTGGAAGTTTGAGAGACAGGAATTTCCCAAATTCCTGTATTATAATTAAATCCTTTTTTTATAACTGAGAAAAAATCTTCAATTTCAAATTCTAAATGTCT
>CAZZFU010000008.1:0-1093 GCA_964653965.1 Candidatus Woesearchaeota archaeon | reverse complement strand
TAAATCCTTTTTTTATAACTGAGAAAAAATCTTCAATTTCAAATTCTAAATGTCTATAGAATTTTAATAATTTGCTTCCTGCAACATCTCCTTCTTGTTTTTTTGTTTGAACTTCAATTAATAAAAATTCATAATTCTTTTTTTTAGCTTCTGCTTTTATTTTTTCTAAATCTATTTTTTCAATTTTAAAGAATTTTTTCGAAGGATTTTTTAGAAATCTTTCACAAGCTTTTTGAAATTCTTTAAAAGTTTCATATGAAAGAGCAGCAAGAGCATTTCTGGATTTATATGTCGGATCAACCAATACAATTGGAGAATCTAATTTTGCTGAATTAATATCCATTAGAGCTATAGATTTATTTCTATAATGTTTTTCAATATCAATAACTTTTTGCTCTTTTATTTTTATCATTTCTCTTATAAATTTCATAAAACTTTTGTAATAGTAAATTAATAATTCTAAAGCATATCCAGAAAAACCAGAAATATAAGATTCTGCCCCATAACATTTATTTGCATAACAAAATGCCTTTGCAATTCTAATCTCATCTAATAATTTTTTTGATTTTATTTTTTTATTTATGTATTTTACATGAGAATAAGATAAATCAGTTATGTTTTCTGCTTCTTTTAGATTTTTTATTTTTTTTACAGGAATTAATTCAATAAAAAAATTAGGACTTATTTTTAATCTAAAATAATCTCTAGAGCCATGAACCTTTGTAATATTTTTAAATCCTCTAAGAGCTTTTTCAAGAAGATTTGAAATTTCTCTATTTTCATATTTCTTATCAAACCTCACAAAAACATCAACATCATATTTGTCTTTTTTTATTACTGTATTTTTAGCAAAACTTCCTCCAACAAAAATTTCTGCATTTATTTTAAGAGACTTTAATTTTTTTTCAAAATCTTTTAAAAAATATTTTAGTGAATTTTCAATTAATTTTAAATCCTCTTTAGGAGGTTCAACTTTTTTTAATACTTCTTTCAGAATAGAATTAATCTTTTTTCTGGGAAGGTTCTTGGATTTCTTTGACATCTTTTAAACTCTTTTTTAATGTTGAAGCTAAATCAATTATGTATTTTCCTT
>CAZZFU010000007.1:0-20902 GCA_964653965.1 Candidatus Woesearchaeota archaeon | reverse complement strand
AATAAAAGAGATGGAAAAAAGAGTTTTTTTTAAGAAATTATTTGTTTTCTTATTTGGAATTATCTTAGTTGCAGGAGTTCTCGCAGAGACAACTAATTTAGATGAGAATCTTGAAGGAATTGTAACTGATGTTCTTTCAAAAAAAGGAATTTCAGATGAAGCGATTACAAACATACAGCAAGTAGATTATAATAATCTTCCAGATGCAATAAATATAGAAAATATAGATTCCACTAATTTAGCTATCTATGAAGTAGAAATTGGGGGAGAAGCACCTGTTTATGTTATTACTGCTTCAGATGAATTATTTGAAAGAACTTCAAGAACTTTAGAAACTGGAAGAGAAGTTTCTTTTTTGAATTTTGGACATGAAGGAGAGATGAAGAATAAAGATGAATTTTTAAGTACTGCTACAGGGGTTGAAACAAGTTTAGAAAAAGGATATGTTATGATGAGAGACGGAAGCATTACAGGAATTTCAACTAATTTAGAAATTGTTCGAGGAAGTGGAGAAATAAATATAATAGTTTATATTAATGGAAAAGAAATTGAATTTGAGAACAATTTTGTTGGAGACTCTGAAGGGGTACAAAAAGACTATGATATTCAATCAGAAGAAACTGTAAGATTTGAAGCAGGAGATGTCATATCTGTTTCTGTCGAGGCTAATGCAGATGTTGTTTATAAAGATGTCATAACAATGATTGAGATAGTAACTATACGTTAAAGTCCCCAAAAATTTATAAATACTATTTTAGTAAAGAAATCATGGAAAAACAAAAAGTAACTATGCGGATTTTGATTTTAGTTATTGCCCTTCTTGCATTAGCTGTTCTATATGCTTTTGCAGTGAGGCCTGCTGTTACAGGTTATGCAGTTAATAAATATTCTGAAGGATATTACCAAGGTCAATCAGATCTTTTGAGTAATATTGTAATTCAATTGCAACAAGCAGGTTATGCACAAATTCCAGTAGGCGAAAATCAAGTTTTGGTTTTACAAGGGCAAATAGTTCAACCTTCTGCATAAGTGTAAATTTGAAATAATATTAAAAAACTTTATAAAGTTCTTTTTATTTTCTAATTGATGAAAAAAAGAGGGATGTCTGCTGTTGTTACTACATTAATTATTATTCTATTAACTATTGTTGCTCTTGGAATTGTTTGGGTTGTTGTTAAGAATCTTGTAAATAAGGGAAGTGAAGAAATAACTTTAACTAGATTAACTCTTGATTTAGAGATAATAAGAGCAAATGTTGAAGGAAATCAATTAGATGTTACTGTTAAGAGAAATCCTGGAGAAGGAAATTTAGTAGGAATAAATTTTGTTATTAGTGATGGAGAGAATTCAGTTGTTGTTCGTAGAAACACTAATTTACAAGAATTAGGATGGGAAACTTTTTCATTTATTTTGAGTGCTCTTCCTGTTGATGAAATAACTAGTATTTCTGTTGCTCCTATATTTGAAACTTCCTCTGGAAAAGAAATTATAGGAGATGTAATTGAAACTACAGAATATGAAGATGGAGAAGCTGGAACTGGTGGAGGAGATAGTGCTACAGGAGATCCTAATGAGGATCCCAATGAACCAGAAGAACCAGAAGAGCCTGGAGAGTGTGTTGCCAATCAAACTTGCATAACAGAAGGTTTTGATTGTGGAAGTTTTATAGATGATTGTGAAGATACACAGAATTGTGGAGATTGTTTAGGAGAAGAGGATTGTATTAATAATGTCTGTATTCCTGATACTTGTGTTCCAATAGATAATGCAACAGCTTGTACAAATGCAGGATATGAATGTGGTATTTTATCTAGTGAAGATACATGTGGAGAGCAAGTTAATTGTAGTTTAGAAATTCTTGGAACAACTTGTGTTGGATATTATGGTTCAACATATGAATGTATTGGTCATACTTGTTTAGAAATGCTTGCAGAAAATTCAGGAAATATTGCCAATTCTTGGCCTCCTGGAACAGGACTTTATTTTGATTCTCCTGATTTACCAACTGATTTACCTGGATCAGGATATACTGGTTATTGGGTTTCTTTTCCAACTGTAGATAATACTCAATGCTTCCAAATAATAGGATATGTTCAAGATACAGATGTTTATGAATATGCAATAGCAGAGCTTAATATACAATTAGAGCCTTTACCAATTTCAACAGGAAATGCATATTATATTTGGGAAACTCAATTTGATTGTATCTCTTACACTCCTTGGACATAATTTTTAGCAACATTTAAATATGGCTTTTTATTTTAATTATTAGTTACTTACAAATTTGTTACTTACAATGCCATATAAAAAATATATAAAAAGAGGTGGAAAGGTTTATGGGCCTTATATTTATCATAGTAAGAGAGTAAATGGCAAAGTTGTTTCTGAATATCATGGAGTTGATTCAAAAAAAATTGATTATAAAAAATTTCTTTGGATTGGATTGGGAATTTTGATTGTAATGTTGCTTATTTTTGGAATTTATTCTTTAGGAAAATCTATTTCTGGAAAAGCAACTTATGATTTAGAAATAGATTATAAAGAAGGAGAAGCAATTGATGGGATTCTAAAACTTTCATTAAAAGAAGGAGAGTTGCTCCCGAGTTCTTCTAAATTATTATTTGAAAATAATGAAAATTCTTATGAATATGTTTTATCTGATATTGTTTCTGAAGAAATAATTGATGGAGATTTTTATTTAGAGGGAAAAGAGATTTCTGGTTCTGGAACTGGTTATGGAATTGAAGGTACTAAAGAGAGTTATCCAATTGTTTATTTTACATTAGAAGTTTATTCAAAAGAAAAAGAAAAAAAAGAGAAATCTTCTGAAGAAGAAACAGAAGAAGCAGGGGACACCTCTTTGCAAAACCCCGATGAGGAAACTGAAGAGCCAGTAGAAGAAGTAACAACAACTGAAGAAGAACCCGAAGAAGAGGTTGAAGAGCCAGTAGAAGAAACTTCTGAAGAAGAACCTATTGGGGAAGTTGGAATTACAGGGCAGGCAATTTCTTTTATTTTTGGATGGATGACTACTGGAAATATTGTTATGGAATTAGAAACAGAAATTAATGGAGAAGTTTCAGCAGAAAATCCTTTTATATATAATTTAAATGAAGGTGAAGAAGTTGAAATAAAATCTAAAAGTGTTAGAACAGATTTCGAAGAACTTAAAGATAATGTTCTGAATTTGAATATAGAAGAAAATCAAGTAACAGTTACTACAGGTTATTCTGAAAAAGAAAATGGTTTTGGAGAAAATTATATAGGAGAAGATACAAGATCTATTAAAATAGATTTATCTGATTTAAATTTAATTTTAGATGCAGGAAATTTAAAAGTAAGTTTAGTTTATTCTGATGAAGAAATAATTTCTTTAGAAACTAATCTTCAAGAAGGAACTGTTAAAGAAGAAAAAGAGAAAGAAGAAGCTCCTTTAGAAGAAACAGAAGAAATAATAGAAGAAATTCCTGAGGAAGTTATTACTCCTTCAGGGATTGCATTAACAGAAGAAGAAAAAGCAATTCTTATTGAGGAATTTGGTTCAATAAATATTAAAACAATTAGAGAAGAAATTGATGGTGGAAGATTAATTATAGGGCATCAACTTAGAGATTATAAGATAGAACATTCATATGATTATCCTCAGAATACAGAAGAACTTAGAGAGCAAATTAATGCTGATGTCACGAGATGGTTAAGAGATATTGTGGCTACTCTTTCAAAAAAACAAAGTATTCCTCAAAAGATAGATATTATTGATGATAATTATGTTATTTAGTAAGGTTGAGGAGAAATAGGTATTTTTCTTATAACGAATTTAGAACCAACTGTTTCTGAAACTATTGCTGACATCATTAATCTTCCAAAAGCAGCTTTAAAAACTCCTTCATCTAAAGGTATTTTTGCTTTTTCTGCAAAATTTTTTATTATTGCATCTATTTCTTCTTTATTTAAGACAACTTTAGTTGGTTTTGCTCCCATTGAACCATGAACAACTACATATTCATTTGGTCCATAACATTCAATTAATCTTACTTGAGGGTCTTTAATAAAAACATTTAATTTTCCTAAGTCTATTTCTTTATTTGTTGGAGTTGGTTTGAGATATTGAAATGTTTGAGGTAATTTTGTTTCAGGAATTCTTAGAATAGGCCTCATTCTTCTTAGATTTTCTAAATTTCTTTTGAGATCTTGATTTAAAGATTCTATATCTATGTTTGATTCTCTTTGTTTTTGTTTTCTCTCTCTTAATTTATCTTCTTTTTCTTTTTTAGAAATTATCTCTTTTACAAGTTCTTTAGGTTCTGATTTATCTGTTTTTATTTTTTCTTCTTTTTTTAGAATTCTTTCTAATTTTGCAATATCTTCTGGAGCATAAGCATCAATTAATCTTTTTGTAAAAGCTAGTAAAAATATTTTTCTAAATCCTGGAGAAGTTTGTTTTAACATCTCTATTTTGGAGGAGTTTCATTCTGATTTTCAGAAGCAATTGATTTTTGATATCCTTCCATAGAATCTTTAATAGGTATAGTTTGATTTGAAGGGTTCATTGTTTGTTGAGGTAATCTTTGCATTGGAGGTCTTCTAAGAGGAAGATGAACAAATTCTTGTGTTTTTTGAGGAGGATATCTTCTTTCTTCATGCTCAGAAGATTCTCTTTGTTCATTTTTCCTAGGAATTAATACAAAAGGTTTGTTTTCTTCTTCATAATGGCTTTCATATTCCTGTTTTTCTGGAAAAGGAGATTGAAAAGGTGCTTCTATTGAAGCTTCTGGTTCTCCTGATAATTTTTCATGCATTAGAGTAAGTCCTCTTGCAATTACTTTGTTTTGTTCAGAAAGATTTCCAATTTCTTGTATTATTTTTGAATCATCTCTTGCAGTTTGTTCAATTGTTAAATCTTTTTCAGCTAAAGCTTTTGCAGAGATTTCAAATATTTCTAATAGTTTAGATATCTTGTTAGATAACTCTTCGAATTTTATAGATAAATTAACCATTACTTTTTGCAATCCTACAAAATTTTCAATAAGAATTCTTTGTATTTTTTCATCCTCTTTTTTAATTTTTGGTTTTTTTATTGGAGGATTTTTTATAGGTTTATTTTTAGAAATAGGTTTTTTCTTAGAAGTTGTCTTCTTTTTTTTCACTTCTTTTTTTACCATGTTTTTAGTAAGGTTTTATGATTTATAAATATTTAGAAAATGTCTAAAATCTCTTCTTTTTCATTTTTATTTAATTCTTCTTCACTCTTAAATTCAGGTTCTTCTTCAAATTCTTCATCTTTTTCTGAATTTTCTTTTAGATATTTTTGCTTTTCTTTTTCTATTGCTTGAATATCTTTTTCTATTTTTTCTTTTGGTAAATTTGAAATTCCAGAAATTTTTGGAAATTCTTCTTCAATTTTTTGAGGTTTTACAAATTCTTGTTCTGGTTTTTTTTCTTCGGAATTTTGCAAAGGAATGGCCCCTGCTTTTTCAGATTTATATTGCCTTGGTTCTTTGTCTGTTCCTTTTTCAATTTCTGCTATGTATTCAGAAATTTCTTTTGCAAGATCTGCATTTACACTTATACTATCAATTCCTTTTTCAACTAAGAATTTAACCATTTCTTTTTTACTTCCTGCTTGTCCACATATGCTTGTTTGAACTTTATTTCTTTTACAAACTCTTATTACAAATTCTAATTGATATAAAATTGCCGGATTTAATTCATCATAAATGTATTGAACTTGTTCATTTCCTCTATCAATAGCCAACATATACTGAGTTAAATCATTTGTTCCAAAAGAAATAAAAGAAATTCCTTCTTTGCATAAATCATTTATTATTTGAACTGCAGCAGGAGTTTCAATCATTACTCCAACTTTTGCTTTATGAAATTCAATTTCTCTTAAGATTTCTTTAACTTTTTTTACTTCATTTACTGAGATTACCTGGGGAAGTAATATTCCAATAATTTTTCCTGCTTCTGCGGCTCTTTTTAAAGCTTTTAATTCTGCTTTAAGAATCTCTGGATTTTTTAATCCATATCTAATTCCATGCATTCCAAGCATTGGATTTGCTTCTTTTTCTTTTGGAGCACCTTCTAAATTTTGAAATTCGTCACTTCTAATATCTGATGTTCTAATCCACATTTCTTCAAAATATTTTGAAATTTCTGAAATTCCTTTAAAGATGATTTCTTCATAATCTTTTATTTTATTTTTTTCTAAAAAATATTGGGGATGTTTTCCAGATTCTGCAATTATTCCTTCTATTCTAGTTAAACCTACTTTTTTTAATCCTGATTTTGAAGCTCTTTCTGCAAAACTTGGTAAATCAACAATTAATTTTATTTCTGTATTTGTCTGAACTTTTACAGGCAGAACCTCTTTTTGTTTTGTTTCTGCAACTTTTCCTTTGTAGACTTTTCCAGAAGTTCCATCTACTGTAATTATTTCTCCTTCTTTTAATTTTAGAGTTGCTTCTTGGGTTCCTACAACACATGGAATCCCCATTTCCCTGGAAACAATTGCTGCATGTGCTGTTAAGCCTCCTTCATTTGTGACTATTGCTGCTGATTTTTGCATTGTTACAACCATATCTGGATTTGTCATTTCTGTAACAAGAATATCTCCTGAATTTACTTTTGAGAGATCTGATAAATTTTTTACTATTCTTACTTTTCCAACACCTATTCCAGGAGAAGCAGCTAATCCAGAAAGAACACTTTCACCTTTTAATTCTTCTCCTATCTCTACTCTTGTATTAATTGTTGTTATTGGACGAGTCTGAACAATCTGAATTTCTTCACTCTCAATAGCAAATTCAATATCTTGAGGTTTTTGATAATGTTTCTCTAATTTAATTGCTATTTCTGCTAATTTCTTTATTTCATATTCTTTGAGGACTTGTTGTTTTGATTTTTCTTCACTTAATTTAACTTTTACTTTTTTCCCTCCTGCATCTCTAGTTATTGCTATTTTTTTGTTTGCTAATTTTATGTCAACAGTTTCTAATTTTGGAGAAATTATATATTTGTCAGGAGTAATTGCTCCAGAAACTATTCCTTCTCCTAAACCCCATACTGCTTCTATTACTACATTGTCATTTTTATGAGTAGGATCTTTTGAAAAAACAACTCCTGATTTAATAGAATCAACCATTTTTTGGACTATAACTGCCAAACTTACATTTTCATGCTTAAATTTCTTTTTTTGTCTATAATAAGTTGCTCTTGAAGTATATAGAGAAGCAAAACATTTTTTTATGTGTTTTATTAATTCAGAGTTTCCTTTTATATTAACAAAGGAATCTTGTTGTCCAGCAAAACTAGCATCTGCTAAATCTTCTGCTGTTGCACTGCTTCTAACAGCAACAAATATTGGTTCTCGAGCTGTCTTTAAAATATCAACTACTGATTCACTCTGTTTAAAATCATCTTCTTGAACATCTAGGTTATTATAAGCTTCAATAATCTCTTCTTCTATTTCTTTTGGAAAATTTGCTTTTTCAATTAAATTTCTAATTTCTTCTGTAACTTCATTTAATTTTTTAGTATCTTCATAATCTAATTTTTCTAAAAGTTGTTTTATTTCATCTTTTAATTCTGCTTTTTCAATAAAATAATCATATGCTTGAGCAGTTACTACAAATCCAGGAGGTACTGGAATTTTTAAATTATAAATCTCTGCTAAATTTGCACCTTTTCCACCAGCATATTTTCCAGAATTTTTGTCTAATTCAGAAAACCATTTTACAAAATCAGGTTTAGATTCAGTTTTAGAATTCTCTTGCTTTTTAGGATTAGGATTTTCCTTAATTCCCTCTTTTACTTCCTGCATATTAGATAAAACTCTGGGAGCTTAATAAAGTTTTTTATTCATTTATAGCATCTACAGGACATGAAGAAATTGCATCTTTAACGCATGAAGCTTTTCCACCCTTTTTTACAGAGGATTTTCCATCACTTCCCATTTTAAAAACCTTTGGACAAATTTGTACGCATACACCACATCCAATACACTTATCTTTATCTACACTTACCATGATTAGAAAATAGATATTCTAGTTTAATAATGTTTTTATAAGATTTATTATTAAATAGGGGATGATAGGGGATATTCCATATAAAGAAAAGAAAATAGCTTTTTTAGAAAATATATTAAATTTTGCTAAGAACAATCCTGATGAACTTTTGATTAAATTAGGTAAAGAGCGTTTAACAATGGAAAATGGCAAAATTATTTTTGTATCTGATCATGCTCCTATAGATGAAGGATGTCATATTTATCTTAAATTAGATGAGAATAGTAATCCTTTTTTTCATATAAGGAAGACAATGAATTATAAAGCTTTGAATTTATCAGAATGGGATAATAAAGATTGTTTGACAGCTGAAGAAGCTTTAGATTATGCTAGAAGATATTTGCCTCATGATTATCAGAAGTTTACTGAAGAAGTTAGATTAGAATTAGATTAAACATTAAGTTTATAAATCTAATCTTATTATTTTAAAATATGTTGTTGATATTTTGGATATTGATTATTTTAGGAATTTTACTATTGTTTATTTTCTTTGGATATTTCAATAGATTTGTATTATTAGGAAATAGAATTGATAATTCTCTAGCTCAGATTAATGTTCAACTAAAAAGAAGGACTGATTTAATTCCTAATTTAGTTGAATCTGTTAAAGGTTATATGAAGCATGAAAAAGCAGCAATTAAGGCAGTCACAGATGCTCGTAAAGCATTGATTGGAGCAAAAGGTGTTGAGCAAAAAGTTGAAGCAAACAAGCAATTAGAATCTGCATTAAAAACAATATTTGCAATTGCAGAAGGTTATCCAGATTTAAAGGCAAATACTAATTTCATTGAATTGCAGAGAGAACTTACAGCAACAGAAGATAAAATTGCATATGCAAGACAATTTTACAATGATAGTATTTTAACATACAATAATTTATGCAAAACTTTCCCAGGAGTATTATTTGCTAGTATGTATGGAAAAAGAGAAAGACAATATCTTCAGATAGCAGAATCTGAAAAAAAGAAGATTGACGTTAAATTTTAATTGGTTACTTAAATTTTTATTATTTTGAAAAATAGATTATAATGAAAAATAAAGAAGTTTATATGAAATGTAGTTATTTTCCTGGGCAATTTAGTGATGAATATTTTGTCCAATTTAAAGGTTCTGAATATCCAGCAGTTCTTCTTGGAGGTGTTTTTGTCACAAAAGAAAATGTAATTTTTAGTCAAAATGTTGAATCTAATAAAGGATTATTAAAAATTATTATGGTAGAAAAAGGCGAGGAAAATTCGCGAATATTAATACCTTCTATAACAGATAGTGGAACTTTTTTTACAGTTCCCAATGAAGAAATTTTAGATAAATCTTAAAAACCAGAATTCTTTTTAATTAATCATGAAAAGAATAGATTTTAGAGATCAAATTGCACGTAATAAAAGAAAGTCATTTTTTCTAATGTTTAGTGTATTTGTAATATTAGTTGTTTTGGGATATGTTATTTCTCTGGCTTTTAGTCCTGAATATTTCTTTTTTATAATGATTATTGCAATTATTTTTTCTATATTTTATATTTTAATTAGTTATTATAATTCTCACAAAATTTCAATTGCTAGTGTAAAAGCAACAAAAGCTTATAAGGATGATTATAAACAATATCATGATTTAGTTGAAGGTTTGACTTTAGCTTCTGGTTTACCTAAACCTGAACTTTATATTATGCACTCTAAGCAGATAAATGCTTTTGCTTCTGGAAGAGACCCTAAACATGCAGTAATTTGTGTTACAGAAGGTGCTTTGGAAAAATTAGATAAAAATGAACTTGAGGGAGTTTTAGCGCATGAATTAGGACATATAGCAAGTTATGATATGAGATACATGACATTAGTAGCTGTGATGGTGGGAATGATTGCAATTATTTCTCAGATTTTTTTAAGAAGTTTATGGTTTAGTGGAAGAGGAAATGATAAAAGCAAAGCAATTTTTATTTTAATTGGAATTCTTTTAGCGATTCTTGCACCAATTGTTGTTTATCTTGTTCAAATGTCAATTTCTAGAAAAAGAGAATTTACTGCAGATGCTTCGGCTGTCAAGTTTACGAGATATCCTGACGGATTAATAAGAGCTTTAAAGAAGATTAAATTAGATTCTGCTGCTCCTGAAAAAAAAGTTAGCAAAGCAATTGCACCTTTGTTTATTTCAAGTCCTTTTGGAAAATTAAGCAGCACACATCCTCCAATTGAGAAGAGAATTCAAGCCTTAGAGAGAATGTAAAATTTTTTCTATGCCACAAAATTAGAGAATCAGCAAAATTTTGTTGGTCTGGAGAGAATGTAAATTTTATAAACTAAATTTCTTTTAATTAATAATGGGATTTATAAGAGGTGTTTTAATAATTATAGCAAGTGTTTTGCTTTTTATAAGTTTATTAGCAACTGGTTTTTTTATAACTGTGACTTTTTCTTTATCCTATGATAGTGTTCAATCTCAGGTTCATCCGATTGTTGTTCAGATTATAGAAGAACAAATTGGAGAAATTACTATTTTAGATACTCTAACTCCTTATTTGGGTGAATATTGCGAAGAAAATTCAGAAGTTGTTCAGAATTTTGAAGGATATACTTTTATTTTTCCATGTGAAACTATAAAGCTTGGAAAAGAAACATTAATAGAATATAGTGTAAATTATCTTATTGAAGATTTTTATTATAAAGAATATTCTTGTGAATTTTGGAAGTGTTTTGAAGAATCAGATATTCCTCTTTTTTTAATCTCAAAATATGCTCAAGAATACTGGAGAAATTGGTTTTTTAAATTCTTTTTATTTTCTCTAATTTTGAGTGCAGGAGTAATTTTATTGTCTAAAAGAAAATCTAAAGGTTTCTTTTTAACAGGAATTTTATTGATTTTAGTTTCTTTAATAATTTTGAAATTAGAAACAATAGGCACATTTATAACAAAACTAATTATATCTCCTATTTCAATGGCTTTAACAGAAGAAACTACTTCTTTAGTTTTATCCCAAGTAGTTGGAATTTTCTTTTCTAAATCAGGAACAATTTTTGTGTGGATGTTTGTAATTGCATTAATTTTAATAGGAATTGGAATTTTACTAAAATTATTTAAAATTGGATTTAAAATTTCTGGCTTTTTTAAAAAAATTGAAGAAACAGCAGAAAAAGAAGATAAGAAAGAAAAAACAACCAAAGAAATTAAAGATAAAAAATCAGAAAAAAAAGATAAGCAAATTGAAAATAAAAAAGAGTTTAAGTCAATTAAAGAAGTGAAGAAGGCTCAAAAATTCAAGAAGAAATAATTTATAAAACACTCTTTCTATTTTTCTTAATGACAAGAAAAAAATGTCTTGTTCTGTTTTCAGGAGGATTAGATAGTCGGCTTGCTATTAAAATAATGCAGAAAAAGAAATTTGAAATTACTGCGATTTTTTTCAAATTACCTTTTGGAGAAACTTGTGAGAAACGTGTAAAGGATTTTTTAAAAAAAGAAAAAATAAAATTAAAAATTTTGAATTGTACAAAAGGAAAACTTTTAGAAGAATATTTAAATGTTATTAAAAGTCCTAAATATGGAAGAGGAGCAGGAGTAAATCCTTGTATTGATTGCAGAATATTTCTTTTAAAAAAAGCAAAGAAATTTGCAGATAAAGAGAAAATAAATTTTATTGTAACAGGAGAAGTTACTGGACAAAGGCCTTTTTCCCAGTATAAAAAGCAATTAGAATTAGTTGAAAAAGAATCAGGATTGCAGAAAAGAATAATTAGGCCCTTAATTGATTATGAAAATATTTCAGGAAGATCTAGAAAAAAACAAATTGCTCTTGCAAAAAAATTTCAAATTAAATATCCTTCTCCTGCAGGAGGATGTCTTCTTTGTGAAAAAATTCTCAAAAATAGATTTTCTGTTTTATTAAAAAGAGAATTAAATAAAGAAGAGATAAAATTAATAAGTATTGGAAGACATTTCATCTTAAATTCCAGTTGGATTATAATTGGAAGAAATGAAAAGGAAAACAAGGTTCTTGAAAAAAGCAAAGCAGGAACAATTATTGAACAAGATTTTCCTGCTCCAAGTGCAATTGTTATGTTATCCTCCTTCCACCCCTCCACCTCCACTAAGCAAAAAATTCCATTAGAAATTATTAAAAAAGTTAACACATTAATACAGGCATATTCAAAAAAAGGAAGTTTAGCAGATAGAAAAAAATTTGAGAAGCATAAATTATGAAATATGTATATGAATTTACAAATCAAAGAAAGCTGACTAAAGCAGAATTTCTTAAATGGTTTCAGAAAAAAGCCCTTTATACGATTCGTAAATTTAAAATGATTAAATTAGGGGACATAATTGTTTATGAGAATAAGGGAGATTTTAGAGGAGTTGTTTTAGAAGATATTTTGAAAATGTTTTCAGAGAAAACAGATGTTGAGCTTGTTAGATTTCCCTCTTCCATTACTCCAACTGCCTTACACAAAGCAAAAAAAATTGCAGATGCATCAACTACTGATACTATTTCAGAAAAATTTATTTTAGAATTAATAAAAGGAAATACAAAAAATTTAGAGAATTTAGCTCCAGTTCATAAGAAAATTATAAAGCCTCTTTATTTATTTTTAGATAAAGAAGTTTTACTTTATGCAAAATTAAAAAATCTTAAATTTAAAGAGGAGAAGAATAAAAAGGACAAAATTTCTAAAATTATAAATAATTTAGAATTCAAACATCCTGAAATAAAGTCAGCAATAATTAAGAGTTTTATGAAATTACATTAATTTGAGATAATTATTTTGATTTTTCTTTTTCTTCTTTTTCTTTTTTCTCTTTTTCTAATCTCTTTACAAAATTACTTAGGAAATTCTTATGGTCTCCTTTTTCTTTTATTTCTTTTATTTTATATACTTCTGTGTTTCCGTGAACAACTTTTTCTGTTTTAACATCTGCTCTTAGTTTATCATGTATTTTTTCTCCTAAAAGAATTTCTCCTTTAGAAGCATTTGCTGTTTTTTTTGCAGTTGTTATGAGAGTTCCCATGCTCATAAATTCCATAATTCCTTTTTCTTTTTTTGCAATAATTGTCCCATAATTTAAACCTATTCCAAAGTCTAATTTATCTTTGTATAATTTATTTGCTTCAGTTAATCCTTTTTCTATTTTCTTAGCTGTTTCAATTGCTGTTCTTTCATTTTTGAATGTTTTAGTGTTTATAGGAGCAAAGATAAAGAAAAGAGAATTTTGATTTTCATAGATATATCCTTTGTTTTCTTCAACTAAATCAATTATTTTTTGTAGAGATTCTTCTACGCTTCCTTTTTTAACTCCAATTTCCTTTAAATTTTTTATATGCAGACAAATAACACTCACATTTTGTTTATCACCTTTTATAGAAAGAGAAAGTTGAGCTTTGTTTTTTGTATTTAATAAAGAACCTTTTGTTAAAGGAATTGCATCTTCTGATTTTCTTTTTCTTTTTGTAACATGTCCTATGAAATTTCTGTTATATCCTTTTTTAAAGAATAGAAATGCAACAAAACCTAAAACTGCAATTAGAAATATCCACACTAGAGATTTTCTAACAAAACTTTTTTTTGAAATTTCCTTTACATCAATTGCTCTTCCTGTTAGAAGAACATTTTGACTTATTTTTTCTTCTCCTTCACTAATTACTTCTACTTTATATTCTCCTTCTGGAGCTGTTAAAATATATTCTTGTTCTTCATCTACTTCTAAACAAACATCAATATTTATAGACTCATTCCCTATTTTTATTAATAAAGATTCATTGCAATAAGGAACATTTCCTTTATTCATTATTAGAATGCTTCTATTTATTAGGCTGATTTCTACATCTTTTTTTTCAATTATAGAAAAAGAAGCCTCACTTGTTATTCTGTTTGAAAGAGCAACAATTGTCCATTCTGCAATAGGTTCATTATATTTTATTGGAAATTCTAAAAATGCATCTGTCTTTTTTTCTACTTGATCCATAATTTCATTATCTTCATTTTTTATTGTTATAATAGAAGTAGATTCTATTGGAACTCCTGTTTGGTCATGTAGAATTGTTTTTACTCTTAAATCTGTTCCAGGCTCTACTTTCTTCTCATCAAAAAAGATTTCTAAACTTGTAGGAATTTGTGCTATTAAGAGATTATAATTTACAAATCCTTTGTTTGTCTTTTCTCCTGAAATATCATTTTCATAAATATTTAATTGAACGAGATAAGGTCCTGCTTTTGAGTCTTTTGGTAGAGAAAAGTTGAAATAAAAATATCCATTTTTTACAGTATTGATTTTTTCAATTATTGATTCATTATCTCTAATTACTCTTAATTCTCCAATTCCTTGAACAGCGTTTCCATTGTCTTTTATTGCATCTCCTTCAACAATTATATTTTCTTCTGGTTCAGCCTCTGTTTTTGAATTTTTTAGAGAAATGCTTATATAATCTGAAATTGTAAATTCTTCTGTTAGTTTAAAAGTTTGAGTTCCTAAATTTGCTTTTAATACACAGGTTCCTGTTGGTCTTCCTATTAAACTTGTCATTAAAGGAATTTTTGGATTCCTTGATATTTCTTCTCCTGCAGAAAGAGACATGTATTCTTTGTAAACTTCTGTTTGAACTCCACTACAAATTAAATTTAAATTAAAGACATCCTTTAAATCTGTGAGAGTTGTTATTTTAAGAGGAATGTCTAAAGTATCTCCTAAACTGTATATTTCTTTTGGTTGTTCTGTTATTATTACATCAGCAGAGACTATTGGTATAAGAATTAGAAGAAATACTAATAAAAAGATTATTTGCCTCATTTTAATAATTTAAGATAACTAGGATTTATAAATATTTGTAGAGTTTTGATAATGTTTAAAAACAGACGGAACTTTAATTGAATATGGCAAAGAAATCAGAGAAAATTACTCCTTGGGAGGTTTCTGGAAATGTAGATTATGAGAAATTAGTAAAAAAGTTTGGGCTTAGGAAAATAGATGAAAATATACTTAAGGAAATTGAGAAATATGCCGGAGAACTACATTTTATGCTTAGAAGAAAAGTTTTTTTTGCTTATCGTGATTTGAAATGGTTGCTTGATAAGTATAAAAAGAAGGAGAAGTTTTTTCTTTATACTGGATGCGGACCTTCAGGCCCTTTGCATCTGGGGCATTTGCAGACATGGGTTTTTACAAAATGGCTTCAGGATAAATTTGATGCTGAATTGTGGTTTCAGTTTACAGATGATGAGAAGTTTTTATTCAAGGATAAATCTTATGAGGAGATTCAAAAGTGGACTTATGAAAACATGCTTGATGTAATTGCACTTGGGTTTAATCCTAAGAAGACGCATTTTTTGATTGATACAAAAGAAGCAAGTCTAATGTATCCTGAGGCAATTAAGATTGCAAAGAAGATTAATTTTTCTACTATAAAATCTGTTTTTGGACTGACAGAACAGGCAAATATAGGACAAATTTTTTATACTAGTATGCAGGCAGTTCCTGCAATATTACCGAGTGTTTTAGCAAAGAAAAATATTCCGTGCCTGATTCCTCTTGGAGTTGATCAGGATGCTCATTTTAGAGTTTCTCGAGATGTCATGCCCAAACTTGGATTTTATAAACCTGCAATTATACATGGAATTTTTTTACCTCCTTTGCAGGGGATTACAGGAAAAATGAGTACCAGTAATGAAGCTTCAGCAATCCTGACTACAGATTCTTCTAAAGAAGTTGAAAGAAAAATAAAGAAGTATGCTTTTTCAGGAGGAGGAGCAACTCTGGAAGAGCACAAGAAAAAAGGAGGAAATCCAGATATTGACGTCAGTTTTCAGTATTTAAAAATGATGTTTGAACCTGATGACACTAAATTGGAAAAAATTTACAATGATTACAAGTCAGGAAAATTATCAACAGGCGAATTAAAGGAATATACTATTAAGAAAATAAATTCTTTCTTGAAACAGCATAAGAAAAAAAGGGAGAAAGCTAAGAAGAAGATTAAGAAGTATTTGAAGTAAAATAAGTTTTAAAAACCCAATATTCTTTGTTGAGATATGAAATTTTTGAGTTTACATACAGACTATATTAAATTTAAACCTTTGAAAAAAGCTCTAAAAAAAGTAGAGAAATTAACTGAAAAACATAAAAAAGGACATGAATCAAAAGAAGCTTTAGCTATTCTGACTGCTGTTGAAAAAGTTGATTCTAATGTTGATGAAGTTGTTAAAGAATTTGTAAAAAATGTAAAAGATATTGCAGGACAAGTTAAAGCTAAAAATATTGTTTTATATCCTTATGCACATTTATCTAGTAATTTAGCATCTCCTGAAATTGCTTTAGAGGTTTTAGAAAAATCAGAAAAAGCATTAAAAAAAGATTTTAAAGTTGTTAGAGCACCTTTTGGATATTATAAAGAATTTGAAATGAAAGTAAAAGGACATCCTCTTAGTGAATTGAGCCGTGAAATTATAATTGGAGAAGAAGGAAAAGAAAAAGAAGAGAAATATGATGAAAAGCAATTATTAAGAGAAATCTCTAAAACTAAGTTAGATAGTTCAAAATTAAAAGAGAATGATCATAGAATTTTAGGACAGCAAATGGATTTATTTAGTTTTCATGATGTTGCTCCTGGAATGGTTTTTTGGCATAATAATGGGTTGGTTATTAGAGACGAATTAGTTAATTTTTGGAAAGAAGTTCATGCAAATTCTGGGTATCAACAAATTTCAACACCTCAAATTTTAGATAAGAGACTTTGGCAAATATCAGGACATTGGGAAAAATATAAAGAAAATATTTTTTTAACAGAATATGAAAAAAGACAATTTGCAGTTAAACCAATGAATTGTCCTGGAGGATTATTGATTTTTAAAAATAGACCTAAAAGCTACAAAGATTTTCCTTTAAGAGTTGGAGAATTGGGAATTGTGCATAGGCAAGAGCTTTCAGGTGTTTTAGGGGGATTATTTAGAGTTATTCAATTTACTCAAGATGATGCACATGTTTTTTGTACTGAAAAGCAATTAGAAACAGAAATAATTAGAGTAATGGATTTAGTTGAGTTGTTTTATTCTAAATTTGATTTTAGTTATTCTGTTGAATTATCAACTCGTCCTGAAAAAAGAATAGGAAGTGAAAAAATGTGGGATAAAGCAGAAAATGTTTTAAAAAAAGTTTTAAAGAAAAAGAAAACAAAATATAAAATTAATGAGGGAGAAGGTGTTTTTTATGGACCGAAAATAGACTATCACATAAAAGATTCTTTAGGTAGAACATGGCAATGTGGAACTATTCAGGTTGATTTTTCAATGCCAGAGAGATTTAATTTAGAATATACAGATAAAGATAATAAGAAAAAAAGACCAATTATGATTCATAGAGCAATTTATGGTAGTTTAGAGAGATTTTTAGGAATTTTGTTAGAACATTATAGAGGAAGATTACCTACTTGGTTGGCTCCTGTTCAAGTTCGTGTTTTGAGTTTTACAGATAGAAATGAGCCATATGTAAAAAAATTAGTGAGAGATTTAGAAGAGGAAGTTCCTGGGTTGAGAGTTGATTCTGATGTTAGGCAAACAACTGTTCCTTCAAAGGTTAAAGATGCTGAAATTATGAGGATTCCATATATTATTTTAATTGGAGATAAAGAAGAAAAAGAAAATACCTTAGCTGTTAGAATTAGAGGAGATAAAAAAATTAAAAATATTAAGTTTAAGAAATTTATTGAAGATTTAAAAGAAGAAATTGAAGAGAGGATTTAGTTATTTTTCTCTATAAATTAATTCTCCTCTTAATGAAAGAATCTCAAAAGGGAGATTTTTATCTGGATTCTCATATTTTCCTTGTTTTGATTTTGAATCTCTATATCTCATAAGAACATTTAAACCTCTTGATGGTTTATGATATTCATTATCTTTTTCATTTTTAATTGTATAGGTAATTTTAATTTTTTCTTCAAGTCTTGTTTTTTCATTTATTTTGATTATATTTCTTGATATTTTGAATAAATTTTCATCTGAGTAAAATACTTGTCCTCTTGCAATAGGCCCTATAGTTTTTTTGAATTTTGACCTGTGAATTACCATAATTTATAAGAGATTTCAAAATTTATATTAATTTATATACCAAATGCTTATAAATTGATTTTATGTATTTTGAGTATGAATTTAAGTTTTTATTTAGAGAAATTGAATAATTCTGGAGAATATAAGGATTTTATTCTAGAGAATCCAGATGCATATATTTGTTCTGGTTTTTTTGTAATGGATTTTGAAAAGTCAGATTATTCAAGACATCTTGATATTTATGCTCCTGGGTTAAAGAAGATATTTAGTTTTAAGTTAGAAAATGGAATAGAAAAAGTTCCTCTTGAAACTTTTGACAACAAAATTCCAAAAAAACTTTCTATAGATTATGATTTTGATTTAGATGATATAGAGAATATAATTAGAAAAAGAATGGAAGAAGATAAAATTAAGAGTAGAATTCAAAAAATACTTTTGTCTTTGCAGAGTTTAGAGAATAAAGATATTCTTACTGCAACTGTTTTTGTTTCTGGTTTAGGAATGTTAAAAGTAAATATTAATCCAATTTCAAAGAAAATTATTTCTTTTGATAAACAGTCTTTTTTTGATATTTTGAAGATAGTCAGGAAGAAATAGGTTTTTTCACAATAAAGATTAGATTTGCTTTATGAGGAATCTTTTTGAGAATTTTAAATCCTATTTTTTTAAGTAAATTCCTGAGTTCTTTTTCTTCATATAAATAATAATATCTTTTTCCTTTATCTCTCCAATTTATGAATTTTTCTTTAGATTTTCCTTTAAATCTATTAGAATCTTTATTCCAGACTTCAATATCTGCTTTTGCTCCTGGTTTTAATATTCTAAATAATTCTTTTAGTGATTTTTCTCTTTTTTGGATTGTTTTTATACAATGAATTGCAGCAGTACATATCGCAGCATCAAAATAATTATCTGGAAAATTTGTTTTTTCTAATTTTGAAACTTGAGCATTTATAGCAAATCCGAGCTCTTTTGCTCTTTTTTTAGCTAATTTTATCATTTCTTTTGAAAAATCCACAAGATGTAATTCTCTATTTTTTGATTTTTTTAGTTTTAAAAGATTTCTACCTGAACCACTTCCTAAATCAAGTATTTTTCCCCTTGAATTATTTATAAATTCTGTTGCTGTTTGCGAAGGAGTTGTCTTAAACTCGTGCCATTCTGGTGCTATTTTATTCCATATTTCTTTTTGGTTCATGAAATTTTAAAGAGTTTTTCCATTAAAAAGATTCCCTCCTTCCACCCCTCCACCTCTCCAAAGCATTTTATTAAATAAGTGAAATCCACAAAGCATTTATACTAAAATAAAGCAATATTAACATGAAAAAACCAGAACTTGGAGAGATTAGAAAACCAACAAAAACAATTTCAGGTATAACTCCTGTAGCAGTAATGCTACCTCCACGTAAATGCAATCATGGAAGATGTGTTTATTGTCCTAATTTAGATGTTCCTCAGAGTTATACTCCTAAATCTCCTGTTGTTATGCGTGCAAGAGAAGTTAATTATGATGCATATAAGCAAGTTAGAAATAGATTAAAAGCATTTCAAGCAATGAATCACCCAACTGATAAAATAGAATTAATAATTATGGGAGGAACTTTTTTAGAATATCCTGAAAAATTTCAAGAAAAATTTATAAAAGGATGTTATGATGGATTAAACGGAGTTCATTCAAGTAGGGTAACTGAAGCCCAGAGGAAAAATGAGGTAGGAATTCATAGATGTGTTGCTCTTTGTATTGAAACTCGTCCAGATGTTTGTATTGAGCATATAGAGAAAATGAGAAAATGGGGAGTTACCCGAGTGGAATTAGGAGTCCAGATTATTGATGATGAAATATATGAAAAAGTTAATAGAGGGCATAAAGTTGAAGATGTGATAAATGCAACGAGAGAATTGAGAAATGCAGGATTTAAAATAGGATATCACATTATGCCGGGATTACCTGGGAGCAATGCAAAAAAAGATTTACAATTATTTAAGAAACTCTTTACAGATTCAAAATTTAAACCAGATCAATTAAAATTATATCCTTGTCAAGTTATGCCTGGTTCTGAACTTGAAAAAATTTACTGGAAAAGAGAATATATTCCTTATTCTAAAGAAAAAATTGAAGAAATATTAATAAAAATGTTAAAAATTGTTCCTAGATATTGTAGGGTAATGAGAATTATGAGGGAAATTCCTCCAGAATATCTGGTTGCAGGAACAAAAAGAATTGATTTGCGTAAAGAAATTGAAAAAAAATTAAGAGAAAAGAAAATTAAACTTAAAGAAATAAGATATAGAGAAATTGGGTTTGCATTAGCAAGAGAAAAGAAAGTAAATTTGGATTTAAAATTGAAAATTACAAAATATTCTGCTGCAAATGGAAAAGAATATTTTTTAGAATTTGTAAACAAAGATGATATTTTGTTTGGGCTTTTAAGATTAAGGATTTTTAATAAAAAAGCTATTGTGAGAGAACTTCATGTTTATGGACAAGCTCTTAAATTAGGTGAAAGAGGGGAGATTTCTCAGCATAAAGGATTAGGTAAAGAGCTTATGAAGAAAGCTGAGGAGATTGCAAAAAAAGAGAAAATAAAAGAATTATCTGTTATTTCTGGCATTGGTGTTAGGGAATATTATGAAAAATTAGAATATGTTCTAAAAAATACCTATATGGTGAAAAGATATGATTTATTGATATAATTTTTTTACAACTCTAAAAAGATGACGAAAAGTTTATAAATAAAAGCATATTTTAAGATATATATGGTTAAATTTGCTAATCGGGAGGTGAATGTTTATGGATGAAATAGATAGTGAGCGCAATGA
>CAZZFU010000006.1:20472-21767 GCA_964653965.1 Candidatus Woesearchaeota archaeon | reverse complement strand
TAATTCTGTCTTGCTGTCGCATTAATTTTACAAAGTCTTTATCTGTTGTCATTTTTACCTTGCACTATCTGCTTGAGATTCACTGTCCTTTCTCTTTTTAATTGCAAAGCTTTCACCATTTTCTTCAGAAGCTAAAATAATTTCTTCTGCTAATGCCTGAGAAAAACTTTTCTTTTTATTAAAAGCTTTATCAGAAGAACCATGAACAATATGTTTTAAAGCTAAATTAACTCTTCTTAGAGGAGAAACATCAACTGCTTGAGGATATCTAGCACCTCCATATTCAATCACAGTAACTTCGTCTCTTGGAGCAGAATTTTCAATAGCTTTAATTAAAATCTGAACTGGATTTGAATTTGTTCTTTTTTCAATTAATTTCAGAGCTTCTAAACCAATCTTCATATTTCTAGTATATTTTCCTGTTGCTCTTCCAACCATAATTTTATGTTTTTTTCCTCGATGTCCAGCAACAGCAATTCTATTCATTAATCTCTCCACAATATTTATTTTTGATTGTCCAAATTTTTGAACATTTCTTCCATAATCTTTTAGAACTAATTTAGAATCTAAATTAATTGCACTTTTTAATCCAGGATCTTCTATTTTTACTTCACTCATATCATATAAATCAAATATCTTAAAGCTTGGAATTGTTGATGATTCAGTCATTTTCTTCTATTATGTTTTCTAACATTTTTTTTATTTCTGAATCATTACACATGATTTCTACTCCTCCTTTATATGGTTGAGCTTTTATTTGCCTTCCATCTTCAAGATTAATAGTAGCGTCAGAAAAATCCCCATAATTCTCTACAAGATATTTCATAATAATGTTAAACTCTTTTTGATTAACATATAAATTTCCTGTCATTTTAACGTCTACCTTTTTCAATCTTTTTCTGAACAAGTCTATCTAAAGGTTGGTCATTTACTTGAATAACTTGAAATCGAACACCAGGAATATCTCCTTTACTTCTTCCTTGTTTCCCTCCAATTCTTTGAATCATAACTTCATCATGCTCATCAATAAATTTTTGAGCTAAATTTCCAGGAATAAATGCAGTAACTTGCTTTCCATTTTTTTTAAGTTGAACTCTGCAGCATTTTCTCATTGCTGAATTTGGCTGTTTTGCTTCTTTTTGAACTTTTTGAAGAACAATTCCTTTTGCTTGATTAGCTCCTTCTAGAGGATCTGATTTAGCATAAAGATTTAAAGTTCTCACTTTGTATTTTCTATCTTTCCATCGAAATTTCTTTCTATTTTTTTTACTTTTTATAGCTGATTTTAATCCCAT
>CAZZFU010000006.1:0-20372 GCA_964653965.1 Candidatus Woesearchaeota archaeon | reverse complement strand
AACTAATCGAGAGAAAATTGATTTATAAAGATTTCTTATACTATTCTAAACTCTCTTGCAAAGAAATCTTTAATTATTTTTTGCATTTCTAAAATTCTTCTTTTGTTTCTTCCAATTAATGCAGCTTTACTTTGACTTCCTGCAGTTAAAATTATTTCATTAGGAGTAATTTCTAAATTTTTGAAAGCGACTGGACTAACAATTGAAGAAATGAATGTTTTAGCATCTTTTACATCTTTTGGAATAGCAATAATTTTTATTTTTCTACCAAGTATTTGGCTCATCTGTTTAGCATTTTTAGCATTTTCTCCAATTGCTTTAGAAATTAATTTTTTTGGAACACAAAAAACAAGTGCTTCGTTATATTTAAAACAATATCTCGTACTAACTCTTGTAATTTTTTCAAAGAGATTTAAATATCTCATAAATTGCATGTCAATAGTATTCACCATTTTTATAATTTGATTAAAAGTAAGTAGTTTTTAAACCTTTAGTTTTATTTATCGACGATTATCTATTAACTTCCTCAACAACTTTTGCTTTTGCTTGTTTTTTATTTTCTTCTTCTTTCACTAAAGGCCCAACAACTTTAACTAAAAGTCCAGGTAATCCAGTTCCAATTGGAACAGGTTGATTAATAATTATGTTTTCAATAACACTTGCTAATTTATCTCCACTCCCTTTTAGAGTAGAATTTACAAATTGTTTTACAGGAGTTTCAAAAGTTGCTCTTGCTAATATAGAAGATTTTTGAGCAATAATTCCCATTCTTGTAACTCCTTTAACATCCCCTGTATCTGTCATAGCGTCTGCAACTAATTTAAGATGTCTAATATCAATATCTAATCCCTGATTCTTAAGAACTTCAGTAATTTCATTAATTATTAATTGACGAGAAACTTCAATTCCAAAAACTTCAGCCATTTCATAAAAATCATTTGAAATTAATTTATTTGGATTAACTTCTTTCATTCCAATCATTTCTTTTAAATTTGTTCCAAGAGTAGTCACAACAAAATCCCTGTCTTTTTTCACAATCAAAACCTGTCTAATTCCTTTAACTCCAGAAATAATAGTTTCTTTTAATTTTTCTTTTAATTTATATATTTCTCTAAATCCAAATTCACCTACATCAAGCATTATAGAATTTGCTTTTTCTTTAGTTTTGAATCCAGCATCATTTAATCTTTCAACAAGGGTTTTCATAGTAATATGAGTTTTTCTTAAGCCTTTATCATCTATTTTTATTTCTATTTTTCGATTTCCAAAATCTAATTCAATTTCAGAAGAGATTTCTTGTAATTTAACTTCTTTAATTTTTTCAGCAAATATTTTCGCACTTCTTTCATTATTAAATTCTTTGTTTAAATAAACCTCCATTTTAGGAGAAGAAGGTTTTTTTCTAGCATCAAAAATTTCAATTAATCTTGGAAGTCCCTGAGTAACCTGCATTTCAGCTACACCAGCCATATGAAAGGTTCTTAGAACCATTTGTGTTGAAGCTTCACCAAAAGATTGAGCAGTAACAATTCCTATTGCTTCTCCAGCATCTAATTCTCCTTTAACATGTATTTTTGTAACATCTAATCCATCATCTCCATATTTGAATTGAATAATGTTATTGTTGCTGTCTCTTATTGTTCCATCATATTCTTTTCTCAAATCCTGAAGAGCATTTGCTAATCTTCTATATAAATATCCTGATTTAGGAGTTCTCAATCCAGTATCCATAAGTGAATCTCTTCCTGTGATTGCTTGAAAAAAGAATTCATCTGGTCTCAAACCTTTAATAAAAGGACTTCTAATAAATCCTCTTGCTTTTGGTGATAAATCCCCTTGCTTAAATAAAGAGAGAGTTCTTCCAGTATAGCCAAAATCAACTCTACGATTTCCTAATGCTTGCTGTCCAACACAAGAAGCCATTTGAGTAATATTCAGAATATTTCCACCTCCTCCTGATTTAATCATGTGATTAACAGGATTTGTTTCAGGAAATTCTTTTTTAACAATTTCTCCTATTTTTGTTCTTACTTCATTTAAACATTGTAATATTTTTATTTCTCTGGATTCTTCTATTGTTTTTCCAGGAATTGCTTCTAATGTTCCTTCATTATATGCAATTATCAAATCTTCTGTTTTTTTCTCAGCCTTTTTAATTATTTCTTCACCAGCTTCAATAACAGACTCACTTAAATCCAAATCTTCAACAGAAGTTGTTATTCCTATGTCTGTAAGATAATTTTTTCCTAAATCAAATGCCTTCTTAATTGTTTCAAAAGTTTTTGTTCTTCCAACAGTTCTATCAAGTTCTTTAACTAAATCTCCATCTTCATCTCCAAAAGTAGTTTTGTCTATAACCCCTTTAATGATTTCTCCATCCTTGATTTTTATAGAATCATTTGAAAAATTAACTTTAGGAAGTATTTTTGAGAAAATTTCAATACCACTTGAATTCTTTTTTGAAAGAGATTCTTTTAATCCTGATTTATATAAAAGCTGATTAGCATCTTCTCGAGAAAGTTCATGAAATCCCAATAAATAATTTCCAGTAATTGCATCTCCAATGCATCCTACTAAATTTGTATTGTTTTTTGGAGACATTAAATTTCTTTTAACATCTAAAAGTATCTTCGCCTCTGCTCTTGCTTCTTCTGTTTGAGGAGAGTGTATGTTCATTTCATCTCCGTCAAAATCAGCATTATATGGTGTTGCTGCAGCAGGATGCAATCTAAAAGTTCTTCCAGGTAAAACTTTAACATAATGAGCCATTAAACTTCCTCTATGCAGGCTTGGATGTCTATTAAATAAAACAATGTCTCCATTTTGGAGATGTCTCTCTACCTGATAAGCAGGTAAAAGTTCACTAATAATTTCTTCTTTTAATTCTTCTGTAATCTTTTTTCTTTTCCCATCAGGACGAATAACATAATTTGCACCAGGATATTCATCCCCTTTCTTTATTAGATTTTTTAATTTTTCAATATTAATATCATTGACCGTTTCAGAAACAGTAACAACTTTTGCAATTTCATAAGGAATTCCAACTTCATTTATTTTTATATATGGATCAGGAGAAATAACTGTTCTACCAGAATAATTAACTCTTTTTCCTGCAATATTTTTTCTAATTCTTCCCTCTTTTCCTTTTATTCTTTCTGTAATTGTCTTTAAAGGTTGTCCGCTTCTATGTCTAGCAGGAGGAATTCTTGTTGTAGTGTTATCAAAGAAAGTTGTAATATGAAATTGCAATAAATCCCACAAGTCTTCAATAATAACTTCAGGAGCACCTGCATTTAAATTTTCCCATAATCTTTGATTTGCTCTTATAATATCTGAAAGTTTGTGAGTTAAATCATCTTCGCTTCTTTCTCCAGATTCCAAAATAATACTTGGTCTTACAGTTACAGGAGGAACTAATAAAGAGGTTAAAACAGCCCATTCAGGACGGCAGTTTTTGTAATCAACTCCAATTTTTTTCAATTCTTCATCAGGTATATTAACTAAAATTTCTCTTATTTCTGTAGGAAATATTCTTGTTTTCCCTTTATAGAAGTTTGTTGGTTTATCTAATTTAACTTTAACTTGAGAAGATTGGCAATGAGGGCATTTCTTAGAGTCTTTTGCTTTTTTTGCTCTTTGACTTGGAGATAATTTTGATAAATCTTTTTCTTCAATCATTAATTTTCCACATTCCTGACAAAAACACCTCAGACAAGTTTCAATTAAGGGAACATATTTCAGATGAATAACTGCTCTTGCTAAATCAATGCTTCCAGAATGTCCTAAACATTCTTTTAATCTTCCTCCGCAAGTTCTACATCTAACACCAGGATCAATAGCTCCTAATCTTAAATCCATCAAACCTCCATCAACAGGATAACCATCTATATCATAAAGTTCAGGAGTTACGATTTTTGCACAAGAAACTCTTTTAATTTGTTCAGGACTAATTAAAGAAAACCTGATTTCTGATATTTTTTTTCGAATTGGTTTCATCTTTTTGTAGCTTTCTTTAAAGATGAAAGCTTAAAAATTTTAATTTTTATTGGTTTTTTCATTTTAATTTTTTAATTTACTATAACCTTCTTGAATCTCTTTAAATGAAAGCATTTTACCATATCCTTCTTGCATTATTTCTTCAACTCCAATCTGGGGAATTTTACCATAATCTTTTTGTATTATTTTTATATTTGGAATTTCATCAAATTTTTCTTCAATCATTTTACTCATACTTGTTTTTTAATTCAAATTTACTATTAATGTGAAGTCCTTGTAATTCTTCTAGTAATAATTTAAATGCATATGAGATTTCAATAGGTTCTAATTCTTCACTTCCACACATAAGGCATACAATTTTGTTTCGAATATTATCATCTATTCCAATAGAGCCGCATTTAGTGCAAATAGGTAAAACAACTTTATCAGAATCATATCTTTCTTTTAATAATAATGAAGCACCATGAGCAACTAATGCCTGCTGTTCCATTTCCCCTAATCTAAGAGCTCCACCCCTTGCTCTGCCTTCAATAGGCTGTCGAGTTAATAATGCAACTTTTCCAGTAGCTCTTCCATGAAGCTTGTTTCCAACCATATATTTTAATTTTAAATAATATAAATTTCCCACAAATATTTTTGATTCCATTTTCTTTCCAGTAATTCCATTATACATTGTTTCTTTTCCATCAAATCTGAATCCAAGTTTTTCTAATTCTTTTTCTAATTGTTTTTTACTTGTTCCAGAAAAAGAAGTCCCGTCAATAATTTCTCCTTTTAAACAACCTACTTTACCAGCGAGTAATTCCAATAAATAACCAACAGTCATACGACTTGGAAGTCCATGAGGATTAAAGATAACATCTGGTTTTATTCCACTTGCTGTAAAAGGAATGTCGTCTTCAGGAACAATCATTCCAATAACTCCTTTTTGTCCATGAGAAGTTGCAAATTTATCTCCTAATTCAGGAATTCTTTGGTCTCTTGTTTTAACTTGAACAATTTTGTTTCCTTCAGAGTCTTCAGTAACAAAAACAGCGTCAACAGTTCCTTTTTCTTCTTGTCTCATTGTAACACTTGATTCTTTTTTTGTTCTAACTGAAATTTCTCTTGCTTCGGATAAGAATTTTGGAGGAGACATTTTTCCAATTAACACCTCTCCTTCATTTATTTCTGCTTCAGGAAAAGTTACTCCATCATTTTCTAAAAATCTATAACTAGATTCCATTTTATAACCAGAAGAATCTTTTTCAGGAATTGCTATTTCATCTTTTAATCCCCCAGCATAATTCATTTCAACTGCAGAATAAGGACGATAATAGAAGCTTCTTCCAACACCTCTGTCAACACTTCCCTGATTAAGTACTAGAGCATCTTCCATATTATATCCTTCATAAGTCATAATAGCAACAGTTAAATTTTGTCCAGCAGGATAAGTGTTTAAAGTATCATAAACAAAACTTCTTACAATTGGTTTTTGAGGATATTGCAAAATACTTACATCTGTATCTGTTCTACATAGATAATTAGCAGCATACAATCCTAATGCTTGTTTCTGAGTTTTACTTCCTCTGTTTAATCTAGAACTTTGATCATGATTTCCATAAGGAACTAATCCAGTAACAACTCCAAATAAAGCAATACTGTCTATTTCAAGGTGAGTGTGCTCAGGAGTTATTTCTTCTTCATACAAAGAAACAAGAGTATTTTCTTCTTCAGCAGCGTCTAAATATTCAATTATTCCTTTTTTAATTAAATCTTCCCATCCTATTTCATTTTGTTCTAATTGAATTAAATGCTCATTTTTTAATTTTGGAGAGCCATTTTCTAAAATTATTAAAGGTCTTAAAACTCTTCCAGGTTCTGTTGATATAGATATAGTTTGAAAACTTTCATCATCTCTTATACTCATTTGAAGAGGTAATTCACTCTTTCTTCTTTTTTCTCTAATTTCTAAAATAAATTCTTCGTAATTTTCTACACTTCCAATAAATCTTCCATTAAAGAAAACTTCTCTTCCTTTTACTCCTTCTTTATCTAATCCTAAAGTTTCTAAATCTTTTAAAAATTTATTTTCATCTAAATCTGCTCTTGTAGAAACCTGACTTAATAGTGCAAGATTTTTTCTTAATCCAATTTCTGTTCCTTCTGGAGTTTCAATTGGGCAAAACCTACCATAATGAGTTGGATGCAAAGTTCTTGCCATAAAATTTTCCTGATCACTCGGAAGCATACTTGAAACTCTCTGTAATTGAGAAATTGTAGCCAAATAATTTGTTTTATCCATGTTTTGAGTAATTCCACTTCTTTCACCTGTCCAACTTCCAGTTGCAATTGCAGATTCAACTCTATGAGAAAATAAAGTGGATTTAGCGAGAATTTTTATTGAAACAAATTTTTTTCTTTTTGCTGATTTTTGCAGGGAATATTGTATATCTCTAATTAAAATTCCTAAATTAACTCGAAATAAAGTAGATAGCAAATCTCCTGAAAGCCTTACTCTTTTATTTGCATAATGATCTTTGTCTGTTCTTAATTGCGGATTTTCTTTTGCAATTAAAAATTGTCGGATTAATTTACAAAGAGTAATTGCTTTTTTCATTCTGTCTTCTTTTTTATTTCCAATGTGAGGAAAAAGATAAGAATCAATTCTTTGTTTTGCTCTGTCTAAAATTTCTTTTTTTGTACCCTGAAGATTTGTTTTTTCAGCAATATACATAATTGCGTCTTCTCTAGTGGCTAAATTTACATATTCATATAAATTAACAATAACACTGTCTGTTTCTTTTCCAATATATCTTGCAATATCTGATTCTTTTGTTAAACCAAGTGCTTTCAAAACAACAATTGCAGGAAGGTCTCTAAATCTGCTAAAAGACAATTCAAAAATTCCTTCTTTACTTTCAGACAAATTAACTGGAATTCTATAAGTTCCTTTTGATGAAAACATCTTTATAATTAGTTGGTCCTTGTTATTTGTTTCTACAAAAGGCTGATTTTCTGCTAAATCCTCTGCCATAACCATAATTCTCTCATTACCCTTAATTATAAAATATCCTCCTGGATCCATAGCATCATTATAATTTTCAATTAATTCTTCGTCTTTCATTCCAAAAGTATTGCAAACTTTGCTCTTTACCATAATAGGAATTCTTCCAATTTCAACTCTTTCAGAATCAACTTGATCATCTTTTCTAATTGTAATCTCTAAAGTAACAGGGGCAGAATAAGTCAAATTTCTTAATCTTGCTTCAGAGGGCATAATTAAAGAGGAGCTTCCGTCAGCTTCAACAACTCTTGGAGTTTCTACTTTTATTTTTCCTAGATTAATTTCAAAATCATCACTCTCTATTGTTTCTGAAACTTCATTTACAATTTCCTGCATTCTTTTTTCTATGAAATTATTAAATGATTTTATATTAGATTCCACTAGAGAATGATCTTTCAGATATTTTTTAACAATTAAATGTTTATTATCCCTTACCATTAGATAACGACTCTAAAGTATAAATTAACTTTATCTCCTTCTTTTCTTTCTATTTTTATGACATCTCCTATTTGACAATCTTCTTGAAGTGCAGAATCTGTGGATAAAATTTTAGGTAATTGAGCTTTAGAGATATTTAGTTTCGCTAATAACTCTTCAACTTCTTTTTCATTAAGTTTAGAATGTTTAGGTTGTAGGGAGTGCATGAGAGAGTTTTTCAGGGAAATTGCATAGTTTGTACTAACAATTTAACAACTTTATAATAATAAAAGATACTTAAAATTAGTTTTTAAATCTTTTGCTTTCTAATTTCTAAAGAGCAAAAGATTTGCTAGAAAATTTTAATTTTCTTTGTAAATGTTTCTGTATTTTCTTTAAAAACTAATTAGATATAAGATGAAATATAAACATATCAAAGTGGCCCCGGAGGGATTTGAACCCTCGACACCTGGATTACTTCTGAAAGCAACGTCTTTCGGAAGGATAGAAAAACGTGTTTTTCTATAAAAGTCCAGTGCTCTGCCAGGCTGAGCTACGGAGCCATATGCATTGAATGAGTTTTGTATTTAAAAATTTAATGAATTAGATATGAAGACTGGCAGTGTCAGGCCGAGGTTATTGAACAGCGACTAACTCTCATAATTCAATAACAGCTTTTCAATGGCTGAGTTGAGCTACAGAGCCTTTTTTTATAAAATTATATTAAATTTAGAAGAAAATAGTTTATAAAATTATTCTTCAGTATAATTATCTTTATAATCTAATAAAATTTTAAGGAATTATGGAATTAAAAGATTTATTTCTAAAAAAAGAAGAATTGCCTATTTTATATATGAACGAGATATTTAAACAAATTTTTTAATATAAGAATTATTATTTTCGAGATTTTTCTAAATATCTTGACGTCCTGTTAAAAAAACCACTCATAATCTTACCTAACCTATCTTCAACAAAAAGAGAAACTCTTACCTCAAGATAAGTTTTCTTTACAAAATTAGTCAATTCAGTTATCTCAGATTTATTAAGATTATATTTTACAGCAATTTCAGGTATGCAACTTAACATTAGTTGGTAATTATTATCTAACTCTTTTGCTCTTTCACTTTTTGGAAAGCCCAATTTCAATAAATTAACTGGATAATTTCTTTCACTCATTTTAGATGCTTACTTATTCTTTTTTCAAGTTCTTCTGCAGGCATTGAACCTACAAACTGTTCTACAACTTCCCCATTTTTAAACAAAACAAAATTAGGAATAGAACTAACACTGTGTTTGCTAGCAAGTAATTGATTTTCTTGAACATCAATTTTACCTATTTTTAATTTTCCTTTCATATTTTCAGCAACCTCTTCAAGTATTGGAGCCATCATTAAACAAGGCATGCACCAATCAGCAGAAAAATCAATTAGCACCAAACCTTCTTTAATAAAATCATCAAACATTCCATTTGTTAATTCTTTTACATATTCCATAAATTTATTGTAGAAGAAGTTTATTTATAAAAGTTTCTTATTTAAACAGCCATTTTCCTTTTAATTGCAGGATAATAATTATAATTTTGAACATCAAAATCCTCAATAGTTAATTTATCAAAAGGTTTGTCAGTAATAACTAATTTAGGAAGCGGATTTGGAACTCTTGATAATTGCTCGAGAATTGCAGTAACATGATCATATTTCTCTTCATTTTCATCAGAAGGAGCATTTTCATTAATCCAATTTAAAATATCTAAATAATTTTCTTTATCATTAAATCTTTCTAGGTTATTACTTATTTTAATCCTCTTTTGAAGTTCTTTAAAATTTTCTCTATACCATTTAGTTCTTTTTTCTAATCCAGTATAGAAATGAGAATCTCCAAATGTATGAATAAATGTTTTTGGAATTAGTCCTGCTTCTTTTGCAATTATCTGTGTTAATGCTGCATAACTAGCTTGATTAAAAGGAACTCCTAAAAATTGGTCACAACTTCTTTGATATAATTGTAGTTCTAATTCTCTCTCTTCATTAGCAGTTGCTTGATAAAGAACATGACAAGGTTCAAGAGACATTTTAGGAACATCTCCAGGATTCCACGCACTAACAAGATTTTTTTTACTAGTGGGTTTTTTTCTTAAAACTTCTATCATTTTTCCTACTTGATCTATTTCAATAAGTTTTCCTTTATTCCCATCAAAATATAACCAACGCCTCCATTGTTCTCCATAAATAGGACCAGCGTCTCCAAATCTGTTTGCAAATTCTTCATTCTCTCTTATTCTTTGCCCATATTCTTCCATTGAAGAATCCCATTCAACAGAATATTTAACTATATCTTTTGGAAAGATTCCTTGTTCTTGCATTACAGGTAAATTGTGTTCAAATGCATTCCCTCTCCAAACAGGACATTTATTATCTTCTAAATATTTTATATTTGTGTCTCCTCTCAAAAACCAAATAGTTTCATGAAACATAGATTTTGTAGCCATTTTTTTAGTAGTTAATAGAGGAAAACCTTTTCTTAAATCATGAACACTTTGATAACCAAATAAAGAAATAAGTCCAGAACCTTTACTTCCTTTTTTAAAATTAGAACGCTCATCAGTTAGAATAGCTTTGCAATGATCAAGATATTGCTGAACCATGCTAAAGATAATTTATTTTCTTTTTTAAAGATAATTACATTCTAAAATATCAATTAATCTTTTTTATTAATCCAAAAAAACCATCTTCTTTTCTTAATTTTTGCATAAGAGAATAATAATTTAAATCCCTTATATGTTCTGTAGCAGGATCAATAATTGTTATTATAGGGTCTTCAAATTCAAGAATAAGATAAGCATGATTTCCTATTCCTATAAATCCCTTATTTTCATAGATTTCTTTTAATAATGTATCTGGTTCATTAAAAGGAGTTTGATTCCACCAATAAAATTCATAATTAAATCCTTTTTCTCTAAGAAAATTTTTTATTTTATCATCATCAGCTCTAAATCCTTTTTCAGCAGGAGTTAAGTTTTTTGCAATTTCTTCCTGAGAAATAAAAATATCTCCATAAAAAAAGACATGTTCTAAAATAGAACATAAGCAATAGTTATTTTTTTCTTGCTTCATCTTAATTCTGAATTTCAGTCACACCACCACTAACTCTGCCCTCATTGTGTTGCCCGCTATAAACTCTTCCTATATTTCCTATCACTGGTTCAAAAACAATATTAAACATTCTAGCACCTAATTCAAAAGTGAATTTTTGATTTCCTAGGTTTGCTAATCCAAAGATTAGTTCTCCTGAATAACCTGGATCTGTTTTTGATCTAAATAAAGCAATTCCACATCTCTGCAAAGTAGTTCTAGGATAAATAACAGGCATTAGATATCTGGCAGGTTTCCAAGATTCAATTGAAATTTTTTTATCAGGAATATTGACTTTCTCAATAGTTTTAACTAAAACATATGCTCTTGGATTTAAAACAACTTTTTTATCACCTTCATTTATATCTGCTATCTTTTTAATTTTTGGGGTGTGTCTTTCATCAATTCCTAAAAAACCAGGTTCAATTGCTTGATAAACTTCTCCAACTCTCAAATCTGTTCCAACACCTTCTGGATTTTCTAATTCTCTTTCAGAAAGATTTTCAATTAGATTATATTTTCTATTTAATTCTAGTAATTTTAGAGCTGAAATTGGCATTTTCTCTTTTATCTTATCTCAGAGACGAGTTTCTTTTTAAATTTAATTGTGATAAAGGTTCTTTATTCAATAACTTTTCCTCTTCTAAATTTTTCAACATTCAAAAGATTTCCTTTCCAGTATCTTAATTTAACGCCTGTTTCTTTAAACATTTGAATGGTTCTTTTTGAATGTTCTGAATCTGGCATTGAATTATCATTTTCCCATATTTCATCAACAATTACTTCAAGAATTCCTGACTGAACAATCCCTCTTGCGCAATCCATACAAGGAACCCCATTTGTATACATTTTACATCCTTTTAGAGAAGTTCCAACTAAAGTTGCATTATAAATAGCATTTCTTTCTGCATGTTCAAACCAATAATCTTTCTCTGGTTTTTCTTGTCTTTTAGAAACATTATCGTTTAATCCTCTCACAAAGCTATTATATCCTGTAGATTTAATTTCCTTATCTTTTCCTACAATTATAGCACCTATATGTGTTCTTTTATCTTTGCTTTTCCTTGCAATAAGATAAACCATTG
This sequence comes from Candidatus Woesearchaeota archaeon, assembly GCA_964653965.1. GTDB lineage: Archaea > Nanobdellota > Nanobdellia > Pacearchaeales > GW2011-AR1 > JAFCEV01. The sequence goes on along the minus strand of CAZZFU010000006.1, from coordinate 8,697 downwards.
ACATAAAATAATCATCCCAATTTGGGACTTTAATGATTTCTTCATTCATAATACTAAATTTTATTCAAATCTTTTTAAGAATTATTGTGATTAACCACATTTCTCTCCACATCCACAAGTTTCACAACCATTTTGAAAGATTATTTTATTTTTACATATTGGGCAAACAATTCCTGAGTCAGTACCATCTGCAATATATTTCTTTAAAGCCCTTTTAACTCCACTTTTCCAAGTATTGATGCCCTCTGCACCATCATCAAGTTTTCCAACAATTCTGACGAGATTTGGAAGAGGAGTTCCTTCTCTTAAATGCGCAGAAACTAACCTTGCTAGATTCCAATATTCCCTTTTGAATTGATGTGAAATACCTCCTATTACATTATCAAAACCAACTTCATTTTTATAAATGAAATCGTATCTCGATCCTTCTTCTTCATTTTCACTATTTACTTTTTTTATAATTCCTTTATTTATTGTTGGAGGAATATATAACATGGCTCCTTCTGAACGCCCTGTGAATATTTCAAAAGGATGCTCATTTATTTTACCAATAAAAGCAATCCAGTCTTCACCACCATTTTTGTCATGGTTTTTGAATCTTAAAATATCTGCTTCTACTTTTTCTGGTCTTTCTTTAGGGAATTTAATCTTTTCTTCTAAATTTTTCCCAGCACTCAAAACACCTCTCCCCCTCGCCCCATCAACATAGACAGTCATTCCTTTACATCCTGATTCCCAAGCTTTCATATATGCTTCTGCAACAATTTTTTGAGAAGTTCCTTTTGGCATATTTGTAGTGGCACTTATTGAATGATCAATCCATTTTTGAATTCTTCCTTGCATTTCAACTTTCTGAATCCAATTCACATCATTACTAGCTGATTTATAGTAAGGGGATTCTTTAGCAATTTTTTCAATCTCTTTATTAAATTCTTCAGTATTCATTCCTTCAATTTTCTTAGAATCATAACCATTTATCTTTAACCATTCTTTAAATTGAGGATGAAAAACATTGTAAGTATGCCATTTAATTCCTTCCTCATCAACAAAGTCAACACGAGTATTTTTATCATTAATTTCTACTTTTACATTTCTTTGATAAGCAGGCAAATATACTGGTTCAATTCCAGAAGTTGTTTGAGTCATTATGCTAACTGTCCCTGTAGGGGCTATTGTTAATGCAGCTATATTTCTTCTACCGTATTTAACCATTTCCTCATAAAGTTTTGGATCTGCTTCCTTAATCCTTTTGATAAAAGGATTGTTTTTTTCTCTTTCAGAGTCATATATTGGAAAAGCTCCTCTTTCTTTTGATAATTCGACGGATTCTCTATATATTTCTAATGCAAGAGTTTTGTGTACCTCTTCTGAAAAATTTATTGCTTCTTCATTACCATATCTAAATCCTAGTGCAGCTAACATATCTCCTTCCCCAGTAATTCCAATACCAGTTCTTCTTCCTTGCTCTGTTTTTTCAGAAATATTCCCCCACAATCTTTTTTCATTAGCTTTAATATAATCTGGTTCTGGATCTGAAACTATCTTTTCTAAAATAGAATTAATCTTTTCTTGCTCCAAATCAACAATATCATCCATTATTCTTATTGCTTTATGAGCATGCTCTTTAAAGAGAGCTTCATTGAATTTGGCATCTTTTGTGAAAGGAGATTCAATATAGCTAAATAAGTTAAGTGATAATAAACGACAGTTATCATAAGGGCATAAAGGTATTTCTCCACAAGGGTTTGTAGATTTAGTCTCAAATCCATATTCATGGTAAACATCCGGAATTGATTCTCTTTTTATAGTGTCCCAAAATAAAACTCCTGGTTCTGCATATTTCCAAGCATTATTCGTTATCTTGTCCCATAGTTCTTTTGCATCAATTTCTCTTGTGATTTCTGGTTTATCAGAATCAATAGGCCATTGTTGGATATATTTTTCATTATTTTTAACAGCCTCCATAAATTTATCATCTATTTTTACAGAGACATTTGCTCCTGTAATTTTCCCAGGAGTCATTTTAGCATCAATAAAACTTTCTGCATCAGGATGTTTGATAGATAAACTAAGCATTAATGCTCCTCTCCTCCCATCTTGTGCAACTTCTTTTGTAGAGTTAGAATATCTCTCCATAAAAGGAACAACACCTGTTGAAGTTAGTGCACTGTTTTTAACATCTGTTCCTTTGGGCCGTATATGAGATAAATCATGTCCAACTCCCCCACGTCTTTTCATTAATTGAACTTGTTCTTGGTCTACATGCATTATTCCCCCATAAGAATCAAAACCCTCCCCAACAACGAAACAATTAGATAAAGAGGTTATTTGTTTATCATTGCCTATTCCAGACATATTACTTCCTCCAGGAATTAAATACTTAAAATCTTTTAACAGAGAATAAATTTCTTTTTCTTGCATGGGATTTTCATATTTTTTTTCTATTCTAGAAATTTCTTTTGCTAATCTATGATGCATATCCTCTGGAGAAGATTCATATAGATTCCCTTTGGAATCTTTTAAAGAGTATTTTCTAATCCATTGTTCTGCAGCTAATTTATCTCCTTTAAAATATTCTAGAGAATTATTTATTGCTTCATTATAATCATATGTTCTTTCTTCTAATCCTTGTTTTTCACCCATTTTACAATTCTTTTAACTCCTTTTTAAAATGTCGGAAATCAAGATTTCCGATCACTGTCAGAAATGTCATTTAACACATTTCTAAAGTCTTTAATATCTTCAAAATCTCTATAGACTGAAGCAAATCTAATATAAGCAACCTTATCCAATTTTTTTATTTTTTTAGATACTAAATCACCTATTATTGAACTCTTTATTTCTTTTTTTCCTCTTTTTCGTATTTGCTCTTCAATTTCATTTATCATTTTTTGTATTTTATCTCTTGAAACAGGACGTTTTTCAAATGCTTTCTCAATACCAGACTCTAACTTGGCTCTATCAAATTTTTCTCTTCTTCCCTCTTTTTTTATAATATAAAGATCACCTCTTTCGATTTTTTCATATGTAGTAAACCTCTTTTTGCACTTGAGACACTCTCTCCTTCTCCTTACTCCGAATGGAGAACTTCTTTTATCAGTTACTTTTGAGAATTTATGCGAACAATAAGGACATTCCATAATATAATTAACATACAAGATATTGTATGTATGATACCTCCTACTTACTATTAGTTGTATAGCAAGACATAATTAAAAATAAAAAGTATTTAAAGATTTAGAACTATTTTTAGATGATGACATGATAACTATGATAAACGATAATTTTTAAAGTAATATGTTCTTAAATAAATAAGGGGTGAAAATGGCATATTTAGAAACAATTGCTACTCAGCTAGGAATTGCTGCTTGGTTGATTACTTTAATTTTAGTCTGGTCTATGGTTTGGAAGTTGTTGGCTTTATGGAAATCAGCAAGAAAAGGACATTTAGCCTGGTTTATTGTAATGGGCCTTATTAATTTTGTAGGTATCTTAGAAATATTATACATCTTTGTATTCTCAGAGATGAAATTCAAATCTTCAAGAAAACCAACAGCAAAGAAAAGAAAGAAATAATTTTATTTTTAACTTATTTTAAAAAGTTGACATTTTTTACATATCTTGTTTCTAGAAGGTTCTCCACAAATTTCGCAATAATTAATTTTATCTGTATTTCTCTTTATTCTTTTAGAGAGTTTTAGAAAATTTTTCATCATATTCTCTTTTTCTTTTTCTGAAATTTTTTCAAAAATTTTCCTAATTTTAACTCTATAAGTTTCTTGTCTATAAGGACAGATTTCTTTTACTGCAGGAATTTTATTTTTATTAGCATAATTTTCAATTTCTTTTTCTGAAATAAAAAAAAGAGGTTTTATTCTTATTACAAACTTAGAATTTTTTATTCCTAATACTGGCCCAAAGTTTGAATTTAATTGAGGACTCCCTTTAAAAATATTCATTAGAAATGTTTGCAATTCATCATCTCTATGATGTCCTGTTGCAATTTTATCTGCTTTTAATTCTCTTGCTTTTTTATTTAAAATCCATTTTTTAAAAACTCCGCAAACTACGCAGTTACTAATCTTTCTATAAGAATTTTTTTTAAAAATATTAATCATTGATTTTCCTGTTTCTTTTTTAATGTCATAAATATTGCATTTAATATCTAAAACTTCACACAATTCTTCAACAGATTTTAAACATTGCTCACTATATTTTCCAATTTTTAAATTAATATAAATTCCTTCAATATTATATCCTAGTTTTTTTAGAACATAAGCAGTTATTGCAGAATCTTTTCCACCAGAAAGAGCAACTAAAATTTTTTCTTTTTTATTTAAATTAATCTGCTTCAAAGTTTTTTTAATCTTTTGTTCTATCATAATTATTTATATCTTCTAGTTCTGTTTTTTAATTGACTTCTAATCCAAACCAGAAATAGAACAAATAAAAAGGCACAAGAAAACCCAAGTATCCACCAAAAAAATCTTTCATCTGGAAGATAATTTACATCCATTTTATTTTTTCTTTTTTTCGTAATCTTTTATTGCTAATTTTAAAGCATTTGTTGCAAGTTCACTGCAATGCATTTTCAAAGAAGGCAATCCTTTTAAGGATTTTGCAATGTCTTTTATTGTTATTTTTTTAGCTTTGTCTGTTGTTTTTCCTTTTGCTAATTGAGTTATCATTGATGAAGTAGCAATTGCTGCAGCACATCCAAATGTCTTAAATTTTATTTCAGAGATTTTACGATTTTTTACTTTAATATAAACCCACATAATGTCTCCACAATTGTGAAGGCAAAAACCTTCCGAAATAAATGAATGGCTATTTTCAACTTCTAAATTATACACTTTTCCTTTATAATTTTCTTTTTCTATTCTGGTTAGGGGGGTATATAAGAAGCTATTGTCAATCCAAGAGCTAAGAGACTCATGAGATTTCGGGCAATGTTTTAAACTCAAGATTTCACATAATTTTTTTAGAGAATCTCTTTGTCCAACATGAATCCTATAAGCTTCTTTATGGTTAGCCCATTTGGATTTTTTTTCTTTTTCAATATAAATTGAAGAAATTATTTTTTGTCTTAGTAAAAGAGTTTTTATTTGTTGAGATAATTGATACGAAATTGTAACATAGCCAGCTCTTGGCCCAATACGAGCCAAATTAATACATCCGTCCCCCTTCCACAAACCCTCTATCAATGCTTTTTGTTTTGATATTGGCAATTCCATAATAAATTCGGGTAAATATTTATTTTGGGCACCATTTCCAAATAATTTTTTAAACCATCTTGCCAACTGAGCATTGTAAATATAAACAACAACACTTTTTTTGAGAGGTATTTTTCTTGTTTTTATTTCTAATCCAAATAAAGTTTTAGTAATTTTTCCAATGTCTTCAACAATCTCTTTTTCTTCAATATGCAACGCAAAAGAAATATATGTTTTAGATGGTTTATCTTGAATATTTCCTTCTGAAAGAAAGTAACCAAAAAGCTTCAAAAGATCCACATTAAGAGGGATTTTCTTTGGAATATTTTTGCTCCTAAAATCATATTTAGGTTTTGGGATATCTATTGTCAAATATTTAATATCCTTTTCTTTTATTGAAAAAGGATATAGGATTACATCTCCTTTTTTCAAATCTTTAGCATGATACCAAGAAGGAATTAGGTTTTTTTTCCCTTTATTTCTTTTAAATTTATCTCCCCTTGGGACACTCATTGCAAAAACAAGATGTTCAGGAGTAAGAGAGATTTTTCCAAGTGCATTTTTTAATCTGATTATCTCTCCTTTATATTCTCTGAAAAATTTTCCTAAAATCTTATTTTCAGTGCAATCATGAGAAAAAACAATATCTTTTTTAGTTGCTTTTTTTATTTCAACAAATTGATTATTTAATAAGATTCTTTCCTCAGGTAATAAACAAATTGGATTACCAATCTTCCCAATTCCATCTGGGTTTTTTATCTCTCCCATATTTTTAGGATGTAAAAATTCCTGCATAACTTTCTTTGAATATTTCATCATTTTAATTTGTCTAAAAAAGATTTTTTATATTTCTTATAAATTTCTCCTTTTCCCTTTGAGATTTTGACAGCTTTCTTTTTTAATTCTGCATATTTGTTCACCTTATTTTTATTTTTTCTTAATTGATCTCTAACTTTAAGAGGCTCTTTCCATGCTTTACTATTTTTTGAGACAAGATGTAGATGAACTCTTCTAGTTTGTCCCCCATATTTGTAATCTTTTTCAACATATAATCTATTTTTATTTCCGCCTACAGGAAATGAATAATTATTCTTTTGAAGTATTTTTTTAATTTTTGAAATATCTTTCTTATTAATTCCAATTAAAATATCTACTATTTCTTTTCCTCCTAATTTTGGAACTGCAGTACTTCCAATATGCTCTATTTTAATATCTTTAGGTAAAATTCTTTTTAACTTAGCTCTTTCCCTTTGATAAAATAATTTATATTTTGGACTATATTTTCTAAATTTGTATTTATTCATCATTTTTTATTCAATTTCTCTAATAATTTATCAATTTCTTTAGAATTCATTCCATGTGCTAAACATCCTTGTTCTAGAGTTTCTGCCATTGCCATAGGACATCCTACACAACTCAATCCTGCTTCAAATAAAATTTCAGCTGCTTCTGGATTTTTTTCTAATATCTTACTTAATTTTGTTTTTTTAGTTATCTTCATATATTAACCTCCAAATTTTTTCTCTTCTGCTTTTTCCATTTCAATTCCTTTTTCTTCTAATTCTTCTTCACATTCTGCTTCATTTTTAAAATCACAAGAATGTTCTTCAAATTCATCTACCATTTTCCACCTCTTACTAATGGACTTAATTTCCTCAATTTATTTACTAGTTTTGGAATCTTTTTAAGAACATAATCAATTTCTGCTTCTGTTGTAAATTTGCTTAAACTTATTCTAAGAGAACTATTTGATTTTAATGGAGAAAGTCCTAATGCTTTTAAAACATGGCTAGTTTCTAGAGAATGAGACATACAAGCACTTCCAGTTGATGTAAAGATGCCAGCATTTTCTAAATAACCTCCAATAGCTTCTCCTTCAATATTATTAAAAGAGACATTTACGTTATTACATAATCTATTTTTTTTAGGCCCATTTAAAGTCACATTTGGAATTTTTAATAATTCTTTAATTAATTTATCTCTAAGAATTTCCATTTTTTTAACATCTCTGGATTTTGCAACTTCTACTGCTTTTGCAAAACCAACTGCTCCAGGAACATTTTCTGTTCCACTTCTTAATCCAAATTCATGTCCTCCTCCATGAGCTAATGGAGTTATTTTAGTACCTCTTCTAATATACAATGCACCAATTCCTTTTGGTCCATGAATTTTATGCGCATTTAAAGTAACTAAATTTAGATTTTGTTTTTTAACATTAAGAGGAACTTTTGTAAAACTTTGACAAGCATCTGTATGAAATAGAATATTCTTTCCCTTGCAGATTTTTCCAATTTCTTCTAGATTTTGAATTACACCTGTTTCATTGTTTGCATGAATTATTGAAACTAAAAAAGTTTTATTTGTAATTGCTTTTTCAATATCTTTTGAATTCACAAAGCCTTCTTTATTTACATTCAAATAACTTACTTTTGCTCCTTGTTTTTCAAGCCATCTGCAGGTATTTAAAATACAATCGTGTTCTATTTTTGTGGTAATAATGTGATTTTTTTCTGGATAGTGTTCAAAAAACAATCCTTTTAATGCGAGATTATTTGATTCTGTTCCTCCAGAAGTAAATATTATTTCATCACTTCTAGCAGAAATAGCTCTAGCAATTGTCCTTCTTGATTTTTCAAGTGCATTTTTTGCTTCTTGTCCAATTAAATGCTGTGATGAAGCATTTCCATATTTTTCCTGAAAATAAGGAAGCATAGCTTTTACAACTTTTGAATCTATTTTTGTTGTTGCAGCATTATCCAGGTAGATGGTTTTCATTTTTTCCTATAAACACACTTTTTGCAAAAGGTTTTTTCATGTTTATCAATGATTTTTAAAATTGGTAAAATTGTTTTTTTATTAAGACTGTAAATTCTTTCTTTACCTTTTTGTTTTACAAGAACTAAATTACAATGTCTTAAAGAAGCTAATGCATGAGAAATTTTGCTCTGTTCCATTTCAATACTTTTTACAAGTTGCGTAACAGATTTATCTCCTTTTTTTAATTCAGAAATTATTCTAATTTTTAAAGAATTTGCTAGATTTCTAAAAAAAATATGATATGTATAATAACTCATATGAATTATATTTCATATGTCTTTATAAAGTTTTAGGAAAATGGGCCCGGAGGGAATCGAACCCTCTTCTTCTGGGAACTCCGAAGAAATCACTGGAGCCAGGTATAATGATCCATTATACGACGGACCCGTCGATTAAGACAGGAAGTTTATCTAATTCTTCCTTAGTCAGTATAATTATTTCGTTTTTATTTATTAAAAACCTATCCTTTTTTGGTTTTTTATGGCAAATTAAAAACCCTATATTACATTCGCAGTCTTCAAGGTATCTCTTAAGCTGTTTAATTTGAGAAATTGAGATATCTTTATTTTTATAGTCTTTAATTTCAATTATTGCTTTTTTCCCTTTTCTTTCAAATATAATATCTGCGAACCCTCTTTTTCTATATTAATTTTTTCATTTCTTGAAT
>CAZZFU010000005.1:14625-24731 GCA_964653965.1 Candidatus Woesearchaeota archaeon | reverse complement strand
GAGTTAGAAAAAAAAGACCTGGAAGACAACTTACTGAAAAAGGAAGAAAATTTTTAGAAAATATAAAAAATGGGAATCAAGAATAAAGATAAAAAAGTAATTTTAAGCAAAAAAGCAAGACAAACTAAGTGGGCTCCTGTTTGGGCTGTTCTTAAAAAATACGGAGCAGGCAAAAGAGTTCATCCTTCTGCTATGACAAGACAGAGACGTTCATGGAGAAGAACTAAACTTCACATCAAACCAAGAAAACAAAAAAAATCTCACTTTGGATAAAAATGACATCAGATGAAGAAAAACCTGAATTGAATTATGGGTGGAAAAAAGGATACTTTATTTATAAAAGTGGGGAAAGTAAATTAGATATTCCTAAAGGAATTTATAATTGTAAATTTACATTTAAAGGGAAAAAAGCAGTAACTGACCCTTTAAAAACATTTGATAGATTAAAAAAATATGGATTTGAAAGAACTTTCCCAAACGAGACCAAAAATCATCAAGTTGGCAAGGATTATTTGCTTTCTTATCTTAAAGAACCAACTACAATAACTATCTCTCTCAATAAAAAAACTAATCATCATGATATAAATCTTAATTTTTCTGAGCCTATTCAAAATATTGAAGAAATAGAAGAATATAACTCTCTATTAGAAAAAATAGTAAGGAGAAAAGTAGAATGCGTAACTCCACTTTCAGGAAAATTAATAAAAAAGATTGATAAAAACTAAAAATGGCTAAAAAAACAGAAATAAAAACAGAGAAAATTGAAAGAGAATATATTATTCCACTAAGAGAAAAAGGACGTTCTGTTCCAAAATATAAAAAAACTCCTAAAGCAATAAAAACCATTAAAGAATTTTTAGTAAGGCATATGAAAATTAGGGACAGAGACTTAAAAAAAATAAAAATTGATAGATTTGTAAATGAAGCTTTATGGTTTAGAGGAATTAAAAATCCTCCATCTAAAATAAAAATTAAAGCAATAAAATCTGGAGATAATGTAAGAGTTGAATTAGTAAATATTCCTGAAAAACTAAAATACAAAAAAGCAAGAGAAGAGAAAAAGGAAACAAAAGCAAAAGAGATTCTTGAAAAGAAAAAATCTTTAATGCAAAGAGCCAAAGAGGGAATTTCAGCAAAACCTACTGAAGAACCTCCCAAACAAACAGAAGAAGAGAAAAAAGAAGAAAAAGAAAAAGCAAAGGCTGGTGCAGAAGCAAGTGAAAAAATGAAAAAAACTGCTGCAAAAACAGCAAAGCATCAGGCAGGTGGAAAACCAAAACAACCAAAGAGACAGCAAAGAAAGGCTCTTGCGAAATAGCTGGGGCACCAAGGTTCCCCTTTAGAGAATAAGAAATTCTCTAACTCTTCAATAAAATTGAAGATTTGCAAAACCCCTCCTTTAATAAATTCTAAAGAATACTTTTAGGAATAAAGTGACAAACTTCTTTTAAAGAATCATGAAGAAAATTATTCTAAGGAAAATATTTTATATTAGGTTATTCTTGAATTGTTATGTTAGAGGAACTAAAAAAAGAAATTGAAGCCTCTGGAAATTCTGAAAAAGCAAAATTATATCAAAGATTTTTTAAAACAGGAAAAGGAGAGTACGGAGAAAAAGATGTTTTTATTGGTTTGACAATGCCTAAGCAAAGAGAAATTGCAAAAAAATATTCTAATCTAAGCCTTCCTAAAATTCAGGAACTGCTAAAAAACAAAATTCATGAACATCGAATGATAGGATTGATAATTCTTTCTAACAAATACAAAAAAGCAAAAGAAGAAGAAAAAGCAAATATCTTTAATTTTTATTTAAAAAATACAAAAAGGATTAATAACTGGGATTTAGTTGATTTAACTGCACCAAATATTGCTGGAGAATTTTTATATTTCAATAAAAAAAATAGGAAAATTCTTTATGAATTAGCCAGATCTGAAAATCTATGGGAAAAAAGAATTGGAATTATATCTACTCTTTATTTTATAAAACACTCTGATTTTGAAGATTCCTTAGCAATAGCAGAAATTCTTTTAAATGATTCTCATGATTTAATTCATAAAGCAGTTGGGTGGGTTCTTAGAGAGATTGGAAAAAAAGATGAATTTGTTTTAGAAGATTTTTTAAGAATGCATTACCATAATCTTCCAAGAACAACTTTAAGATATGCTATAGAAAAACTAAATGAAGAAAAAAGGCAGAAATATCTAAAAGGATTGATTTAGTTTTTCTAATACTTCGTTTCAAGTATGAAACTTCAGATATTGAAAGATTTGAAGAAGATAAAAGAAAAGAGTATTTATTGGGAAAAATAAAATGAACCTTGAAGAAATAAAATCAGAAAAAGATATTAAAGAACTTCTAGAATTTGGAATAATCAACATTGATAAACCAAGTGGTCCTACTTCTTTTGATATTTCAGATTTTGTAAGAAAAAAATTAAAATTAAGAAAAACTTCTCATTTTGGAACTCTAGATCCAAAAGTCACAGGAGTTCTTCCTATTGCTTTAAATAGAGCATGCAAACTTACTGGATTTTTTTTAGGAGAAGACAAAGAATATATAGGAATAATGAGAATTCATGATGAAATAGATTTAGAAGAAATTGAAAAAACTATTAAAAATAAATTTCTTGGAAAAATAATTCAAATGCCTCCTGTTAAATCAAGAGTAAAAAGACAAAATAGACAAAGAGAAATAAAAAAATTTGAGCTTTTAGAAAAAGAAGAAAGAAATATTTTATTTAGAGTAGAATGTCAAGGAGGAACTTATATAAGGAAATTATTGCATGATTTAGGGGAAGAATTAGGAATTGGGGCACATATGCTTGAATTGAGGAGAATTCGTGCAGGAATATTTGAAGAGGATAGTACAGTAAATTTATATGATTTTGAAAAAGCTGTTGAAGAATATGAAAAAGGAAATTCAGAATTATTAAAAGCAATTTTAATTCCTGCTGAAATTGTCAGTTTAGTTTATCCTTTAGTTGAGATTAAAAATGGAAATCTAAAAAATATTTTAACTGGAAAACCAATTTATAGAAAAGATTTGAAAAAAGCAACTCCTGCAAAAAAAGATGAAATAATTACTGTTTTTTGTGAAAATCAATTCATAGGCATGTATAAAGTTATAAGGGGTAAAGAAATTTTTGCAAAAGCACTTTTTGTTATGCAAGCTTTAAAATGAAAATCAAAATCAAATAAAATGAAACACTTTGTTTATTTTTCAAGAAACGCTGCAACTTCTGGAAAAGCTCTTTCAGGAAATTTAATGAAAGCTGGGAGAATGGATATTGCAATTCATAGTTTGATTCAGGGAATTTTTTTATCTCATTCTTTTAGAAAAGATGTAAAATTTCATTTTATTTTTTATGGAATGCCAGATCCCCCAAAGCACATTGAAATAAAAGTTGAAGATGAAACAGAAATTTCAAAAAAAGACGTTGCAACTTTAATTAAAAAAATTCTTTATAAATACAAAAAAGAACAAAAGACAGAAGTGCTTCCTGGTTGTTTCATAGAAAAAAGAAGTTTTCTAAAAGTAATTGAAGAACTTTCAAAAGAAAATTCAATATTTATTTTAGATAAAAAAGGAAAAGATATAAGAGAAGCTAAAATTCCTAAAAATTGCGTATTTGTTTTAGGAGACCAGAATGGATTACCTAAAAAAGAATTAAAAAGATTAAAATCAATTTCAACTCCTGTTTCAATTGGGCCTCAAACTTATTTTGCAAGTCAAACTGTTGCTATTGTAAATAATGAATTAGATAGAAGAAATATTTAATTCTAAGATGCTTTATCAAATTTAACCTTTAACTTGTTTGTTTTGGGATTATAAGCAATTGTTCCTATAGATGTACCTTCATCATTAGAGGCATCATCTTCCTTAGCTGTTTCTCTTGAAGAAGAATAATCATTGCAATAATATTGAGAATCTGAAATTCCTAATATATGTTGGCTAATCCATGATTCAAAAAGCTGTTTATCTGTTGACATAATAATCTTAGTAGTCTTCTACTTTTAAAATTTTGTATAATAAATAATATAAACTAAAATTGATTTAGATTAACATGAAAAAAGCAGTGAGGCTTTATATTAATGGAACTGTTCAAGGTGTCTTTTTTAGGGCTTTTATCAAAGAAAATGCAGAAAGATATAATGTAAAAGGATTTGTTCGGAATCTTGAAGATGGAAGAATAGAGGTTTTTATAGAAGGAGAACCAAATAATGTGAATATTATGATTGAATTATGTAAAAAAGGTCCAAAACATTCTCAAATAAAAAATGTTGAAGTAAAATCTGAAAGATTCCAAGAATTCAAAGCATTCAAGATACTGCATATTTAAGAACAATAATTCTTATAAATTATAAATTTATTCTAGATTAATGAAAAATAAATTAGAATATACTCCTTTTAAAGGAAATATAGGGTCTTTTTTAATGTCAAATATTTTAGCAGAAATTAATAATTCTAAAGAGATTGAGTTTACTAATGAATTAAAAGATGGTAGAATGTCTCATGTTGTTATTAAAGGAACTGAAATTCCTATAGCTTATGTTGGAGATGAAGAATTAGAACTTGTTAATTCTAGTGACAAAAAATTAAGGAAATATCATAAAATTATTTCAGATATTTATGATAAAGCAGAAAATCAAATTCCTAAAAATTAATTCTAAAACTTTTTATATTTAATTTTATTTTAATTTAAATGATTTACACAAATTCTGATGGGGGTGCAAGGGGAAATCCTGGACCAGGAGCAATAGGAGTAATAGTTAGAAAAGATGGAAAAATTCTTAGAAAATATAGTGGATTTCTTGGAGAAAATGTAACAAACAACATTGCAGAATATGAAGGTTTAATTAAGGCACTTGAACTTGCTTCTGAATATACAAACGATGAGATAACCTGTATTCTTGATTCTGAATTAATTGTTAAACAGCTTTTAGGAGAATATCAAGTTAAACATCCTAATCTTCTTGAACTATTTTTAAAAGTGCAAAAACTTCAGGAAAATTTCAAAAAAATAAGATATTTGTATGTAAGTAGGTGGAACAAATTTCAAAGAATTGCAGATGAATTATTAAATGAAGAATTAGATAATAAAGGGTATAGGAAATATAAATACAAAAGATGAAATATAATAAATTAGTGAGAGATAAAATACCTGAAATAATCAGAAAGAAAGGAAAAATCCCTTATATTCATAAAGCAGAAGATAAAGAATATTTTAAAAAATTAAAAGAAAATTATTAGAAGAAGTACAGGAATATATTCACTCGCCTTGTAAAGAAGAACTTGCAGATATCCTGGAAGTAATTTACGCATTATGCGATGAAATGAAAATCGATAAAAAAGATTTGGAAAAAACTAGAGAAATGAAAATAAAAGAAAGGGGAAAATTCTTAGAGAAAATAATACTTGAAAAAGTAAAGGAGTAAATATTTAAACATTCTTTATTTTTGATAAATATGGCTGAGAAATTTTTTTGGGCTGATGCAATTGCTGAAAAAATAATAAAAGAAAGAGGGAACAAAAAAGAATATGTATGTGCTTCTGGTATAACTCCCTCTGGAACAATCCATATTGGAAATTTTAGAGAAATCATAACAACTGATTTAGTTGTTAAAGCATTAGAATCTAAAGGGAAAAAAGTTAGATTTATTTATTCTTGGGATGACTTTGATAGATTTAGAAAAGTCCCTAAAAATGTTAAAAAAGATTTTGAAAAATATATTGGTATGCCTTTAAGTGATATTCCTTCTCCTTTTGAAAAAGGAAAAAGTTATGCTCAGCATTTTGAAAAAGAACTTGAAGAATCATTAAAAAAGGTTGGTGTAAATCCTAAATATATTTATCAAAATGAGATGAATAAAAAATGCAAATATGCTAAATTAATAAAATTAGCAATAGACAAGAAAAAAGAAATTATTAAAATTCTAAATAAATATAGAAAAGAACCTTTAAGTGAAAACTGGTGGCCTGTTGTTGTTTATTGTGAAAAATGCAAAAAAGATTTTACAAAGATAATTGATATTAAAGGTTATGAAATTCAATATGAATGTAAATGTGGATATAAAGGAAAGGTGGATTTTAGTAAAAAAGGAATTGTAAATGCTCCTTGGAGAGTTGATTGGCCAATGCGTTGGAAATATGAAAAAGTTGATTTTGAACCAGGAGGAATAGACCATAGTGTTTATGGAGGTTCATATTCTACTGGAAAAGAAATAGTTAAAGAAGTTTATAGGACTGAAGCCCCAATTTATGTATTTTATGATTGGGTAAAAATAAAAGGAGGAAAAGAATTTTCAAGTTCAACTGGAAATGTTACAACTGTTGCTGATGTTTTAGAAGTCTATGAACCTGAAATAGTGAGATATTTATTTGTTGGGACAAAACCAAAAACAGGTTTTCAAATAAGTTTTGATAATGATGTCATAAAAATATATGAAGATTATGATTCTCTTGAAAAAAGATATTATGAAAAAAAAGCAGATACTAGAGAAAAAAGAATTTATGAATTATGTCAAATAAAATTAAGAAAGAATAAACCAAATAAAGAGAGTTTTAGACATTTGATAAGTTTAGTTCAAATAGGAAAACTTCAAGAATTAAATAAAGAATCAAAATTAAGAGCAGAAAAAGTTAAAAACTGGTTAGATAAATATGCTAAAGAAGATATGAAATTTAAAATCCAAGAAAAAATCAATATTAAATTAAATAAAAAAGAAAAAGAGGCTTTGATTGGACTTAAAGAGGTTCTGAAAAAAAAGAAATATTCAGAAGAAACATTATTCAATGAATTCTATAAAATCTGTGAAAAATTCAAAATAAAAAACACTGAATTTTTTGATGCTGCTTATAGAGTTATAATTAATAAGAAAAAAGGTCCTAGACTTGCTGCTTTAATCTTAACTGTTGGACAAGATAAAATAATTAAACTTTTGGATAAGATAAAATGATGAAAATCAATTTTAAAAGATTAATAAGTTATCTATAAAATGAAAATTTTACTTTTTGTTTCTTCAAATTGTCCTCATTGCCCTTTAGCAGAAAGTGTGCTTAGAGAAGTTGCTCCAAATTATTCTGATAAAGGATTAATTTATGAAAAAATAAGAACAAAAACAACAGAAGGAAAAGAACTTTCTGTAAAATATTTTATTAGAAGTACTCCTACAATGTTGTTTCTCAATGATGAAAATAAGGAAATAGAAAGAATTATTGGAACGCCTAGTGAAGAAAAATTAAGAAAGAAAATTGAAAAATTACTTGGATTAAAAAAATCTTTTTTAAATAAATTAGGAAGGAAAATATAAAATAAAATGGCTTTAATTGTGAAAAATAATATAAGAAAGGTTGTGAAAGAACTTGATAAAGAAAATTCTGTATCTTCTGTTGCAGAAGAAGTTGGTCCTGAGCTTGAAAAAAAAGTTGAAAAAATTTTAGAAGATGCAATTGGTCGAGCAAAGGCAAATAACAGAAGAACAATTCAGGCGAGGGATTTGTAATGGCAAGAAGACGAAGAAAAAGATTTCCTTATTTAGGTGTAATTTTATTAGTTTTTTCTACTCTTTGGTTACTTAGAGAAACAGATGTTGTTGAATCTCATATTCCTTGGTTTCCAGTTGTGCTTATTATAATAGCAGTGGGGTTAATAATAAATAGGGTTACTTGAAACATAGAAAATCAAGGAGAAAATAAAAAATTTTCAAAATGCCAAAAAACAAATCAAAAGGTTCAAAAGTTGAAAGAGAATTATATGAGATTTTTGTGAAAAATAATTATAGAGCAATTAGAGCTGCTGGAAGTGGAACAATGGAAAATGCAGATTGTGATTTAATTGCAGGTAAAAAAGGAAAAAAATACTGCATTGAAGTTAAATCAAGTAAAAAACCTATAAAATATATTTCAAAAGAACAAATAAGCAGATTCATGACTTTTTCAGAAATTATTGGATTAAAACCAGTAATTGCTCTAAGATTTAATAGAGAAGGGTGGTTATTTTTAAATCCAAAGACATTGAGAGATTCTGGAAAAAATTGGGTTATAACTTTAGAAGAAGCAAGAAAAAAAGGAAAAAAATTCTCTCAATTTTTTAAATAATTTAGCACAATAATGCTTAAAATTTCTATTTTCTTAAATATTTTATGAAAAAATTAATTTTTATTTTAATCTTAATAATTTCTCTTTTCCTAACTTCTGCATTATGTGAAGAAAATCAAATTAATATTAATTCTGCTTCATTACAAGAGCTAGATGAAATATATGGAATTGGACCTGTAAAAGCACAAGCAATAATTGACAGTCGTCCTTTTGAATCTGTAAATGATTTAATTAATGTCTATGGAATTGGGGAAATAACTCTAGAAAAAATAATTGAGCAAGGATTAGCTTGTGTAGATAATGAAGAAGAAGTTGAAGAAGAAACAACAATTGAAGAGTCGAGTGAAGAAATTGTTGAAATCAATGAACAAATTATAAAAAACAAAATAAATCCTCCTGAAAATAAAGTTCCTATAACTCCAGAAATTATTGATTTAACTCCAAAAGATATAAAAACAGAGGAGAATATTGAAAAGTTAGATAAGACAAATTATATAAAATATGGATTTATTGGTTTTTGTGTTTTGATTGGTATTTTACTTGTCTTAAAAAATAAAAGAAAACAAAAAAATGAAATTATCTAAAAAAGATTCAGAAACAAAAGGAATTAATGCAATTTTAGTTTTTGAAATAATTGGAAAACCTCCTAAAAAATTAATAGAAGTTTTAGAAGATATAATTAAAAAAATTAATGAAGAAAAAGGTGTTGAAGTAAAAGCTAGAGAAATTAAAGAACCAGTATTAATGAAAAATCAAAAAGACATATACACTACTTTTGCAGATGTTGAAATAAAAGTTGAAGAAATTGCACGTCTCGCTATACTAATGTTCAAATACATGCCTGCACATATTGAAATAGTGTCTCCTGAATTAATTGCATTGACTAATAATGGATGGGGAGATATATTTAGTGAATTAACTAGAAGACTTCATGCTTATGATGAAGTTGCGAGAATTTTAAGATTTCAAAATAATCAACTTCAAGAAAAATTAAGAGAATTAATGCCTAAAGAAAAAAGTGATAAAAAAGAAAATAAAAATTAATCTATTTTTCTTTTCCAATATCTTTTAATTTCTTTAAAACATCATCTAATTCAGAAGTTTTTTTAGATTTTGAAGAAGGTTTTGTTTTTTCAGAAGATTTTTTCTCTTTAGAAGATTCTAGTTTTTCAGAAGATTTTTTTTCTGGAATTTTTGTTTTTGAAGGAGTTTCAGGTTTTAAAGGAAATATTGGTCTTGGACGCATTCCCGGTCTTAAAGGAGGCCTTGAAGAAGTTCCAGGTTTTAAAGGAGGCCTACGAGAGATAGGAAGTATTCTCCTTGGCCTTATTCTTCTTCTCAAACTTGAAGAAGGTAGAGAAGGCATTCCAAGAGGACCTCTTTTTGAAGGTGTTGGTTTTTTCTTTCCAAATTTAGATTTTATTTTAAACCAATATTCCATTAATTTCTTTCTAAAAATAATTGCAACACTTGCTAAAATAACAAGAACTATTAATATCCAAAATAAAACATTTGGACCTCCTTTTTTGTCTTTATCTAGCATACAACAAATATCTCCAAAATATTCACAATCATAAGAATAACTTTGAACATAACCTTTTCCACATTCAACAGGTTCACAAACTCCACCATTATCAACACAACCTCCTATTGATTCTCCTTCTTCACACTCTCCAAGACAACACAAATAAGTATCTGAATACTCCACTGTTGGTTCACTACAAATTGTTCCAGCAGGACAAATTTGCCCTCCTGCTTCTGCACAAGTTTTTTCTATTTTTGGGGTATCACAACAAACATAAAATCCAGAACACTCATATTCTAAAATATTTCCTCCTGCATCAGTACAATCTGCTGAAGATATACACCAATATCCTGCACTTGCACAAGGAGGAACATAAATATTCCCAGTATAATTTGAATCATCGCTCCAGCCAGTTCCTCCTGAATCACCGTCATCTGATCCTCCTGGAGTCCACCAACCAGTGCCATCATCATCTGTACCTCC
>CAZZFU010000005.1:12507-14525 GCA_964653965.1 Candidatus Woesearchaeota archaeon | reverse complement strand
CGTCATCTGATCCTCCTGGAGTCCACCAACCAGTGCCATCATCATCTGTACCTCCATTATCTGAACCACCATTACCTGGACCTCCTTCACAATAAGAATCAGATACTATTCTTTTTCCACCTCCAACAAAGTTTTCAGGTACAACACAATCATCTGCAATTGTCCATTCATATTCTTGACAACATTCTTCCATATTTGAACCAAAACCATAACTCTCACAACACACTTCTTCAACTGAAGGATTCCATCCTGGAATAAATTTTGGCCAAACTGAATGCAAAATAAAAGCAGTATCTAAAATACTTCCAGAATTCCAACAACCATCACTATCTTGATTATCTATTAACCATTCTTGAGCTTTTACTTTTTCATTAAAAGTTTCAGATGCAAAAGGATAAAGTGCTAAAGCAGTGTCTCTATATCTGTTTCCAGAGACTGACCAATAACCTAAACTAGATTGCTCTGAAATAATTTTATAATAATAATCTTCATATCCTGTTAAAGCATATAAAAAAACTTCTGGAAAATATACTTGATTTTCTTCTGCTTCTGTAATTAAATAAGGCAAATAAGAATTAATATTTTTTCCTTTAGAAGAAAGTGCTAATGTCGCCCATAAACTTCCTGAATAATCACAAACTCCTCCTTGAGTAAAACAAAAAGAATTTACTGTTTCTACTGTTTCTCCATCTGCAGTTGCATAAGATGTTTGATCTACTACATGAATTTTAGAAGAACCACTGCTAGTAAATAATAAATTAGTTAAAAAAGGCTCTTCGCAAGTTATTTCAAAATCCTTTCCAAAACAAGGAGGAGCAATTCTAAGCCAATATCCTAAAGTAGATAAACTTAAACAATTTCCTGCTGCAGAAGATACTTTATTGTCAGCTCCAATATTTACAGAATATTCTGCTCCATCATAAGTTATAGTGCACGTAGAATCTGCTTCTGGTTCTATTTGTAAATACCAAGTAATATCTGTGGGAGTTCCTGTTCTACTCAATAACCAATCTACAGATTCATCTGTTTTCAAAGCTAACAAAGCCTGTGCAGTTACTTTTAAATTGCAATTTCCTGCTGGCCAACATTCTCCATTTAAAGAACTTGCAATTAATTCATTTCCACATTTTCCAACTGCAAGATAAGCAAAAATCTGCTCTTCAATAGAAAGTCCTGAACAACCCTTTTCATTTATTTTTCCTTCTAAACAATCATAAGCATTATCAATATCTTCTTGTGCTGCAAAAGCTAAAGGCATAATTGAAATTAATATAAGTATAACTATAATAAAGAACACCTTCTTTTCCATGCTATTCAAAGTAAAAGCTTGTTTTTAAAATTTGTTATGATTATTTCTTTTTATCTGATTTAAAGCTCTTTTTCGAAGAATTAAAAGATTTTTTAATAACATAATTTATAGGATTTTTAATTAATCTGCAAAAATTATCTGGTTCACAAACTCCTATTCCCTGATAGTATTCTTTACAATTTGGAGGCATTATTATTTTTCCTCTAAAGCTCCATGAGAGTTGAGATTTTACATATCCTATTTTTAAAGGGGGTTTGTTTTTTTCATTCCAATTATAAATTCTTTTTTCTAATTCATCTTTCTCCATTCCAATTGAACGAAATAAATTTATTAAAACAAATAAGGCTCTTTTTCTTCCATCTCTAATTCCTTTAAGAATATTTTTAATACAAGGAGAAAAATTTTTTTCTGAAAGATTAGATAATTTAATTGGTTTAAAATCTCCTGTCTTTTTTTCCTCTTGTTCTGGATTATTCTCCTTATACCAATCCAAAGCTGAAATTAAAAGTTCTTTTGCTTCTCCTTGTTTTGAATTTGGCATAAAATTTTTTATTTTAATTTTCATAGGATCTGCATCTTTTATATCAAATTTAGATATTTCTTCTGAGTTTATTACAACGCTTGCCAAAGCTGTTTTTTCATGCAAAGAATAAGGAGTTCTAAACAAATGCCTTGGAGATACTAAAACCAAATCAGGTATGACTTCTTT
>CAZZFU010000005.1:0-12407 GCA_964653965.1 Candidatus Woesearchaeota archaeon | reverse complement strand
ATATCTTATAACTATCCTTGGCCATTCTGGAAATTTATTTTTTGCTAAAATTCCATTAATTTCTTTTGGAAAAGCTTTACAAGGAACAATTATGTGAAAACCCTTGCTTCCTGAAAATTTTACTCCTATATTTTTAATTCCATGAAATTTCAAAATTTTAATTATTAGTTCTGCCATTATTTTACTATAATCTAAATATTTACTGTCAATATCAATTAATAAATCCCACCCTTCTCTTAATTCATTTGCTTCTTCTTCATTCATATCTGTTGATATTTTCATAGGATTTTTCCAAATTTCTTCTGAACAATTAAAAGAAGTTGCTCCTCTTTTTACTAATTCAAAAACATCTCCTGGATATTCAAAAGAATCAGGTCTTTTTCCAAAATCCTCAAAATATCTGGGTATTGTTTCTCTGTTCTTGCAGAATTCAAAAATAGCTTTTTGAATTTCGAGTTTAGAATAATACAAATTAGTGATTTTTCTAATTCTTTGCTCTCTAATACTCTGTTCCATTAACAAAATAAGGCTAAAGAATTTATATAATTACCTCATCTGAAATACAATAATCCTTAAAAAACAAAACAATTTCATATAACAATGTTAGTTAAATTAGAAAATCCTGTACTTTTATCTAAAGCAGTTGAACTTATTTCTGAATTAGTTACAGAAGTTAGAATAAGAGTGAATGAATATGGAATGAGTATTACTGCAATGGATCCTGCAAATGTTGCAATGGTTGGATTTCGACTTCCGAGAATGAATTTCTCTCAATTAGAAACAGGAGAAGAGACTCTTGGAGTTAATCTTGATGATTTAAAAAGAATTTTAAAAAGATGTGGAAGTGGAAGTTCTCTAATTTTAGAAAAAAAAGAAAATAAATTAGAAATTCAAATTCAAGATAGAATAAGAAGAAACTTCACTTTAAATTTATTAGAAATAGAAGCAGAAGATATTGATTTTAATGCAAAAACAGAAAGAATGGAATTTACTTCAAAAATAGAAATAGATTCTATTGATTTAGTGGCTTCTATTGAAGATTGTGCTGTTGTTTCTGATGCCTGCTCATTTATAATTGAAAATGAAAAATTTATAATTGAAGCAAAAGGATTGAATTCTGCTAAATCTGAATTTTCAGGAGATGAAGCAAAAATAGACGCAGAAAATGCTCGTGCAAAATACAGTTTAGATTATTTGCAAAAATTCATTAAAGGTGCAAAATTAGTTGAAAAAACAAAAATAAATTTTGCAGAAGACCATCCCCTAAAAATGGAATTTAAAACAGATTATTTAGAACTTTCTTTTATTCTTGCCCCTAGAGTTGAAACCGAAGGTTAACACGAGACAAAAATAGATAATTAATTTCGAATGCTGGACTGAGTTGGAGATTAACATAAACAAAATTAGATAATTAATTTCGAATGCTGGACTGAGTTGGAGATTGATAAAATTTTAAAGCCCTGATTACTTGGATATTTAATGGAAAAAAAAGGGCAAGTTACTATTTTTGTTATTCTTGCAATTGTATTAATTGCTGCAATATCTCTATATTTTGGATTTAGAAATAAAAATACTTCTGAGAATATTCCTCCTGCAGTAGAACCAATTTACACACACATTATTTCATGTTTACAAAAAACTAGTAAAGAAGGAGCAGAATATATAGGAGAACAAGGAGGATATTATGAACTTCCAAAAGCAATTTCTATTGAATATTTTTCAAAAGATATTCCATATTATTATTTGAACTCAAAAGAAAATATTCCTTCTTTAGAAAGAATAGAATTAGAACTAGGAAATTATATTTATTATAATTTAGAGAGATGTATTGATTTTGAATATTTTGAAGAACAAGGTTATGAAATCTCAGGAAATAAATTATTAGTTTCTCCAATTATAAGAGAAAAAGGAGTTGACATAAATGTGGAGTATCCCATAACAATTACCAAAGGAACTTCTACAGAAAGATTAGAGAATTTTGAAGTTTTTATAGAAGCAGATATTAAAAAAATGATTGAAGTTTCTAAAGATATTGTAGATTGTTATTATGAATTACCTAAATTTATTTGTTTGACTTGTCTAGAAGAGATTTCAGACAGATATTATGTAAAAATAGTTTCTACTTCTTTTTCAAGCAATAATGAAGAAGCTATTCTTTTTTCAATAACATCTTATGAAACAGAATTAAATTGGATAATTGCAATGCAAATATGAAAAACAAAATATTTTTGATGTTATTAATTTCTGTTCTCTTAATTGGAATTATTTTTCCTGCAGAAGAAGGAGATGAAATTGATATTGTTGGTGAGAATTTTGAAAATATAGGAAGTTTGATTGGAGAAGGATTGGAAATTCTTGCTAAAGGAGGAGTAAGAATTAGTAAAGAAGAAGGAATTAGCACATTAGAATTTTATGGAGAAGAAGCAAGTTTGAATATTGAAGGAAATATTTATGAAAACATTGATACAAATAGTGATAATCCTGCTTATATTAAATTAAATGAACTTGGAGAAGTTCTTTCTGCTGATTTACCTGCAAGTGATAAAACTGTTTTTTCTTTTGGAAAAGATGAATTTGGAACAGAAAAGATATTTGGACTATTCAAAGGACAAAGAGTAAAATATGAAAATGGAATTGCGAATGTTATAGGAAAAAAAGGAGATTTTTTTGGATATGGAGAAAAAGGTTCGAATATTTTTACAGAAATAGGTTTTTTAGGAGAATCAATTAATGTTGAAAGAGTTTCAGAAACAAGTTCTCTTTTTACAGGAGAATTTAATCTTGGAGAAGATGAAATCTATGGAAATTCAGTTATTGAAGATGGAGGAAAAATTTTGCAAATTAAATCAGGAACAAATGCACTAATTGGAAAAATAAAACATCAGGCTTCTAGAGATTTGAATTTTTATTATGATGAAAATTTTGATATAGGAGAACATGAGAGTGAAAATTATTTTAATTATGGAAAAGACAAGATTTCTTTTGGAGGAATAGGATATACCAGTGATTTAGGAGAAGAAAATAATATTTTTGGAAATATGAAGACCCAAATTCAAGAAGGATATTCAACTAAAACAAGAAATCTAAAAATTACTATGAATGGAGGGAATATAGAAATTTCAAAATATATTGATTCAGAAACTTCTGATTTAGGATTTAATATTCGACATAAAGGAGATTTTATAATTGAAAATGGAAGAGCCTTTGTTTATTCTGAAAAAAGTTTGGATTTGAAAGAGCAGAGAATATTTGTTAAATATTATTATGATGAAGAGGGGCTTTTGGATTGTTATGATTTAAATCTTAATCAAGGAGGATACACTCTAAAAGACAGAATTTTCACAGATACTCAAGAAAATGTAATTGTTAATATGAATACTCCTTGGGAAAATGCAATATTAAATGCAAAAAATTTAAATGATGAAGAATTAGAAGAAATCAAAAAAGCCATAGAAAATAGTAGAGGTGCTAGGCCAAGAGAGTATAGTTATCTTATTGATGAAAATAAGCACGAAGAACTGGTTAAAGGATTTTATGATGCTGTAGAGACTGCAAATCAAAATAAATATGGGGTGGAAATTTCTCCTGAAGAATTATGGACAAGAGTTATGCTTGAAGGAGGAGCAAAATACGAAGAAGGGTATCTTGTTTATGATTATGATCATCTAGGCCCGAATGCAGATGTTTTTGGCTCTCGTCTTGGATTGGATTATATTACTTCTCAAAAAAAAGAATTAGAAGAAGGAGGATTTTTGCCTAAAGGTTTTTTAGATAAATTTAGCAGAGAAAATTCTCCTGAAAGTGAAATAGATTTACCAATGAATACTCTTGTCTTTGACAATACTGCAAATGTTTTAACTGCTTTCGCAGGAGAATTAGCACGTAGAAAATATCACTTTGAACAAGATTTCATCTCTGCTTTTGGAGAAGAAGAATTTAAAAAAACTTCTGATGAAGAAAAATATTTTTGGTTAACTTATTATTTTAATTATGGTGAAGCAGGAGGAAAAGGAGAATTAACAGGAACTACCTACCAAAGATATGACCCTAATCAATGGAAATATATTACTGTTCAGGGAAAGGGCAGAAAAAATATTTATCAAGCTTGGACTGGCCCAGAACCAGGAAGCGCAGGTTCTAATATTGGAACAGGAAGAAGCCCTCGTTTTAATTCTCTTCTTGCAGAAGCAACATATATTTTAGTAAAATTTGCAAAGATTTTTTCTCTTCCTTAATCTCTTGGAAAAATTCCAATAACTCCTGGAATATTAGTTTTTTGATTAAAAATAGTTTTATCTTCTTTAGGTCCATAAGTTTCAAATTCTCCATAAGTTAAATATTCTAAATTAGGACATTTAATAATCATATTTGCTTCATAACCTCCATCCATATTCATTGCAGTGTTAACATTAAATCCTTTGTCGCTTCTTAAATTTGAATCTCTTAAAAATTGTCCAAAGTTGTAGAGGGTAAAATATCCTCCCTCTGTTGTCATAAATAAAATTTCATTATTATTTGTCTTAGAGACAACTGTTCTATTTGCCTGCCAAGAAGAAGGATTTACTCTTATGTTTTCTTCTCTGTCTAGTAAAATTGGCCAGTGTTGAACTCCATGTTTATAAGGAGTTGTTTTATAATCAAATTTATCATATTTAAAATCAAGTAAATCTGCTTTTGGAAGAGAATTTACTTCTGCTTCTGAAACTAACATTCCTCTAACTGATTCATTAATCAAAGGCCCCATTTTTTTAAGATTAAAATCTGCTTTTCCTTTAGAATCAAAAGAAATCAAATTTCCTAAAACAAGTGCACATGGCTTATAATAATTTTCTCCTCCCTGATAATGTGTTGAATTTATCATTGCTGTTGCATTTGTTAATTTTTGCCATTCTTCTATATTTGCTGTAAGAACATGTTCTTTTGAATATCCATTAAAAACATTTATTTTATTATATTCTGGATTTATTTTCAAAGTTGCTATTATATCTACTAATTCTTTTCCTCTATAAACTTCTATTCTAGAAAAATCCAATCCTTTTGAAATTCCATTCCATTGAATTTCATTATGAAAAATATTATTATATTCAGGTGAAGGAAGTTTTGAAAACTCTTTTGCAATTATTTTTTTTTGATTTTTTTGAGAAAACAAATAATTTGGAAAAATCAAACTTAAAGTTCCTGCTCCTACTATTTTTGCAAAATTTCTTCTACTTATTTCTTTGCTCATAAAATTACTTCTCAAATATTCTATATAAAGGTTTCTCTTGTTGTCACTTTATAATTATAATAAGCTCTGAAAAACAACTCTCTTTATATAATTATTATTTATTAATGAAATATTTATAAATTAAAATATCGTATAGAAAATATGAAAAAAAGAGGGCAAGTTACTATTTTTATTATAGTGGCAATAATTATTATTGCTATGGCTGTTTTAATATATTTGCTCTACCCTAAACTTAAAACTTTAATTGGGGGGGATAGTAATAATCCTACTGCATTTATTCAAAGCTGGTTAGAAGACCCTTTAGAAGAGGCAATTGAGAAAATTTCTCTGCAAGGAGGAAGTTTAAATCCAGAACACTTTTATCTTTATTATGACAATCCAGTGGAGTATCTCTGTTATACAAATGAATATTACCGTACTTGTGTTGTACAGCAACCAATGTTAAAATCTCATATTGAATCTGAAATTGAAAATGCAATAGCTCCAGAAGTTGAAGCATGCTTTGAAGATTTAGTAGATAGTTTTGAAAATAAAGGATATGATGTTATTTTTAGGGAAGGAAACATTACTGTTGAATTACTTCCAGATGTAATAATGATTACTCTTTCTCATGAATTAACACTAACAAAAGGAGATACTGAAAAATATGCTACTTTTAGAATTTTATTTGAAAGTAATTTGTATGAATTAGTTAGTATTGCAAGAAGCATTATTGATTGGGAAGCTGAATATGGAGATGCTGATACAAGTCTTTACATGGCATATTATCGTGGATTAAAAGTTGAAAAAGTGATTAAAGAAGACGGAACAACAATTTACATGCTTACAGATAAAGAAACAGAAGATAAATTTCAATTTGCATCACGAAGTGTTGCATGGCCTATGTAAACAATGAGAAATAAAAAAAGTTTATTAATAATTGCCTTTGTCTTTTTATTTGCAATCTTCTTAATTAATCTTATTTCTGCTGCAGTTTGCTGTGAAAAAACAAATTATGGAGCTTATTGTCAAATGGAAATAGATAATTCAAAATGTTCAACTCAAATAAATGAATTAACTGGACAACCTTATCTAAATGCCCCTACTTCTTGTGAAGCAACTTCTTATTGTAAATCAGGAACTTGTGTAGATGTTGCAGAAGGAATTTGCCAAGAAAACACTCCAAAAACAGTGTGTGAAAAGGAAAGGGGAAGCTGGTATGATAGAAGTGCTGATGATTTAATTCAATGTCAATTAGGATGTTGTTATCTTGGAGACCAAGCAGCATTTGTTACACAAACTCGATGTAAAACTCTCTCTTCATTATATAATTTAGAAATTAATTTTAGAAGTGATATCACAAGTGAGCTTATATGTGTTGCAAGTGCAAATCCTTATGTAAAAGGAGCATGTGTTATTGAAACAGAAGAACAAAGAACTTGTGAAATGTTAACAAAAGAGGAATGTCAAGAAAGAGAAGCACATTCAGGTTCAAGTACAATAGAATTTCATGAAGGTTTTCTCTGTTCTGCACCTGATTTAGCAACAGATTGTGGGCCAAGTAGAAGAACAACTTGTGTAGAAGATGAAGATGAAGTTTATTTTTTAGATCTTTGTAATAATGTTGCAAATGTTTATGATTATTCAAGAATAAATGATATTAATTATTGGACTTATATTCAAGAACCAACTTGTGGAGAAGGTGGAAATGAAAATTCTAGAAGTTGTGGAAATTGTGAGTATTATCCAAGTGGGACTGTTTGTAAATCTTATAGAGAAGCAAATAATGCTCCTGCTCCTTTTGCTGGAGAATATATATGTGGAAGTTTGGATTGCCAGAATGACGATTTTCAACAAGAATATAGAAGAGACCCTGAACATGGAGAAAGTTGGTGTGTTACTACAACTGCAGAAAGTGTACATGATGAGTTAGGAAATTTTCTTCCTGGGGCACAGCATTATATATTTAAATGCTGGGAAGGAGAGGTTCTTCTTGACCCTTGTGAACCTAGTAGAGCAACAATATGCAATCAAACAACTGATTATTTAGGATTTGAATATGGTACTTGTGAATTAAATCAATGGCAAGATTGTATTGCTCAGGAAACTCAGGAAGAGTGTGAAGATAGAGATAGTAGAGATTGTCAGTGGATTGAAGGATTAAGTATTCTCAAAGAAGATAGTGGAAAAGAGAAAATGCTTGAAAATGAGAATGGACAAATGAAAAAAGGTTCTTGTGTTCCTCTATATCCTCCTACTTCTCAGGATTATTGTTCTGCAGCTAGTATAGTGTATGTTGTTAATTATAGTTATGGCTTAACACATAGTGAAAAGGAATTAACAACTAATCCTCCTTGGGCAGCAAATGATGCTTGTGAAGCTGGTTCAGTAGGCTCAAATAGAAACGACTGGAAAAAAAGTACTAGTGGATGCTATGCATTAATAGGACATAATGATTATCCTGCTTGGAGTGAAGCTGCAGCAGATATTTGCAGATATTTAGGAGATTGTGGAGTTGATATTAATTATATTGGAGTGCAAGGAGAAAATGAAAGATATATGGATTATGGAGAAATAGGATGATAATTAAAAAAAGAAAATTCAAAGCAGAGGCATTGTTTCAGATTATTTTACTAGTTGTGGCAATTTTTGCTTTTTCTTATCTTCTTGGAAATAGTTTGGAAATCGTTAGTGCTGCTGATGATCCAGTTTGTTCTGTAACTTGTGTTGATGATAGTAATTGTGGATCATGTTGTCAAGGAGATATTTATTATGAACAAGGAGGAGCATGCACTGTTTATTTAGATGGTTCAGGAAGTGTTTGTGAATATCTTCCTTCTCAAGGAATTCTAAAAGAAGGGTATTGTGGTTATACTACCTCTAATGCACAAGGGGGTAATGGAGGGAATAATAATCTTCTAGATACAGCAAAGAATACAGTAATCTATGTGGGGCAACAAGTTATATCTGATATCGTAAGGGAGAAACTTAATCTGAAAAAATTAAAACCTATTGCTAATATTCCTACAGAAAATGGTGCAGCAACAGCAAAATTAACTAAGGTGATAAATAATATTCCAGAAGGTCTAGAAGGTCTTACTAGAGAACTAGAATTAATGCAACAATCTCTTAGTGAGGGCTTTGGTTCTTTAAATGACGCTGATAAAGCATATTTAGAGGGTAGAGGAGTAGATCTTGCACAATTGAGAGATTCCTCGCCAAATCTTATAGAAAGAACATGGGATAAAATAGTAAATTTATTTACAGAAGGAAAGCCTGATTTAGTTGCGGGTGATCATTGGTGGGGTTTAGAGGCACAAAAACTTTCACAGGCACTTGCATGGGCAGGAGCCATATACCTTGGTTTAAAAGGATTAAGTCTTCTTGCTGGTGCTTTGGGAGATGATGCATTATCTGATGCTCTAAATCAAGCTGCTCAATGGGGAAGCCTAGCATACATAGGAGTGTATGGTTTAGGAGCAATTTTAGAAGGAATAGGAGCAGCAGGATCAACAATAGCAGGATGGGGAGCTGCTTTAATGACTCCTGTTGCAGGATGGATTGCTGCTGGAATAGCTGTAATATGGACTTTGTTTTCTTATAGAAGTAAAAATCAGCAAGTGATTACTTTCCAATGTATGCCTTGGCAAGCTCCAACAGGTGGGGATGATTGCGAAGAATGTAATGATCAAGGGTTAATTTCCTGCACAGAATATCAATGTAAAACTTTAGGACAAGCTTGTGTATTTGTAGATGAAATGTGCATTGCTAGTCAAGATGATGGAATGTATCCTAGAATTTCTCCTTGGCAAGATGCTCTTTTAAATCAAGACTATTCTTATGCTGTTCCAAATACTGTATCTAATCTTCAACAAGGAGCTTATATAATATATTCTCTATCAGGAGATGGTTGTATTCCTGCATTTACTCCTCTGTCTTTTGGAATAACTTTAGATGAATATGCTAGATGTAAAATAAGTCCTACTAGATCAGATAGCTATGAAACAATGCCAAATATCTTTTTTGGAGGAGAAGATGGGACAAGAATAGGCTCTTTTGACATAAATCATTCTTATCAATTAGCTATTCCTGGAATAAGTGCTTTACAAGGAAACAATATTTCTCTTCCAAATGGAGGAGAATATGAATTATATGTTAGATGTACAGATTATAATGGAAATGCAAATCCTACTGAATATGTTTTTATGTTTTGTATTGATCAAGGTCAAGATTACACTGCTCCAGTTATTAAATCAACAAATCCATTAAATGGAGCACCTGTAACCTATAATACAGAATCAATTGAAACAACTTTTTATGTTAATGAACCTGCAGAATGTAGATGGAGTCATACAAACCAAGATTATGACAGCATGCCAAATACAATGACTTGTGCAACAAATGTTCTTGAAATGAATGCTTATATGAATTATCCTTGTACAACAACTCTAACAGGAATACACAATAATATGCAAAATACATTTTACATCAGATGCAGAGACCAACCTCAATTAATTGGAACACCAGAAGAAAGTCAAAGAAATACAAATACTCAATCCTATGAATATATCTTAATTGGAACAGAACCTTTGATATTAAATTGGGTAACTCCTAATAATACTGTTGTTAGGGGACCTTCAAGTTCTATTCAAGTGATGATAGAAGCAGAAACTTCTGCAGGATATAACAATGGAATCTCAACTTGTTATTTCAGTGAAACAGGAGAAGATGGAACTTATGTGCAATTTCAATATCCTGGAGGTGAGCCTTCTTATCAACATTCTCAAGAATTATGGTTAGAAGAAGGAAGTTATGAATTTTATATTAGATGCATTGATTTAGGAGGAAATATGGATTCAGCAATAATTAATTTTGATGTTGAAGTTGATGTTCTTGCTCCAACAATTTCTCGTGCATATTATGATGAAGGATATTTAAAAATAGTCACAGATGAAAGAGCTGAGTGTGTTTATGAAACTGCAGCTAGTATTGGATGTAATTATAATATTGATGAAGCAGGAAATGCAATGCATACAAATGATAATTTAGAGCATTACACAACCTGGAATAATAACATGGATTACTACATAAAATGCATAGATGAGAATGGAATTTATCCTCCTTACAATGAATGTAGTATAGTTGTTCGTCCTGTTGATATTCTATAAAAGAATAATAAAACTTTATAAGTTAGAATATTCTATTTTATATATGAATTATAAAAGAGGACAGATGAAATTATCCTTTGGTATGATTTTTTCTATAATTTTAATAATTATTTTTATTGCCTTTGCTTTTTATGCAATTCATAAATTTTTAGAATTACAAAGAACAATTGAAATAGAAGATTTTTCAAATAAATTGCAACAAGATGTAGACAAAATGTGGAAATCTCCAAAAGGTTCTTCAAATGAATCTTATTCTCTTCCAAAAAGAATAGTTAGAATATGTTTTACAAATGAAGACGAGTCTTATAATTTAGAACTTCTTTCTTCTGAAATGGTTATTAAAAGAACCACAATAGAACACATTGATATTGCTGAAATAATTAGTGAAGAAGAGCCCTATTGCATTCTAAATATTGATAAAAAAGTTGAATTAAGATTATTTAAGGATTTTGGAGAAGATCTAGTAACTATAACGAGATTAGAATAAAATGAGAAAAAATAAAAGGGGGCATTTGCAAATATCTTTTGGATGGTTATTTGCAATTATTATTGGAATTACTATAATTGCCCTAGCAATTTATTTTGTAGTTAAAATGAGTGGAACAGAGAGTACTCTTGAAAGTGCAGAAACAAGCAAGGAAATTGGAATTTTATTAAATCCTCTAGAAACTAGTTTTGAATCTGCAGTATCAAGTTCTTTTACTTTTCCAGAAAAAACAAGAATATACAATCGATGCGATACTTCTGGATATTTTGGTGCTCAAAAAATAGAATCAGCTCAAAAAATTTTCAATAAATGGACTAAAACAGATTTAGAAGTAAGCTTTAGGAATAAATATATTTTCTCTGAAAAAGTTATAGAAGGGAAAACATTTTACATTTTTTCAAAACCATTTGAATTTCCTTTTAAAGTTGCTGATTTAATTTATTTAACTCCGGATTCAAAAAATTATTGTTTTATTGATGCTCCAATAAAAATAAGAAATGAAATTTCTGATTTATCTCAGGCCAATCTAAGATTTGGAGAAGATTGCACTGAAGAAGATATAAAAGTTTGTTTTGAATGGTATAGAGATTGTGATATTTTTGTAGATTATGATATTGGAAGAGTGGAAAAAAATAATGAAATTCTGTATTTTGAAGGAGATGCTCTAATGTATGCTGGAATTTTTTCAGACAAAGAAACCTATGAACTTCAATTAAAAAGATTAATGCAAAGAATAGAAATATTAGCAACAATTTATATAAATAAAGCAAATTATCTTATTTCAAAAGGATGT
Source organism: Candidatus Woesearchaeota archaeon (assembly GCA_964653965.1). Lineage (GTDB taxonomy): Archaea > Nanobdellota > Nanobdellia > Pacearchaeales > GW2011-AR1 > JAFCEV01. Next base: position 753 of record CAZZFU010000005.1, on the reverse strand, counting down.
GAACCAGTAATGAATTCTGATTTATCTAGTCTAATAAATACTGCATCTGCTTTTGAAAATTCAGCTATGATGCATTATCTGGCTTCTTTAGCAGAAAATCTTGAAAATAAAAATCGAGGAGAGTGTAAATTATGGTAAATAAAAGACACCAAGGTTTCTCTTATGACTCTTCCTTTAAAATAGGGGTCAAGCCTGATAAAAACAAAAAAGCACAAATGAAAACAAAGAAATTAAAAATTTCTAGCCTTCACAGACCCAAAAATTGTAAAGGTCAGATGAAAATTCAGCAAACTTCATTTATGTTAGTGGCAATAACAGTTTTTTTTGTATTAGTTGGTTTGTTTGTTCTCATATTTAGATATAGTGGAATAAAAGACAGCGCGAGTCTTTTAGAAGAAGATAATGCGAGATTATTAGTAACTAAACTTGCAAATTCTCCTGAATTTTCTTGTGGAAATGCTTTTGGAACAGCAAAAGTTGATTGTATTGACGCTGATAAAGTTATGGCTTTAAAAAGAAATTCAGAAATTTATGAAGGTTTTTGGGGAGTATCAAATATAGAAATAAGAAGAATATATCCTAAAAGTGAAGAAGACATAGAATGTACTTTAGATAATTATCCAGATTGTAATATTATTACTATAAAAGAAGGAGAATTAACAGGATATACTGTTTCAAATTTTGTAGCTTTGTGCAGAAAAGAATATAATGCTGAAGAGGAAGTTGAAGTTTCTTGTTCAAGTTGTTATCCAG
>CAZZFU010000004.1:24015-25514 GCA_964653965.1 Candidatus Woesearchaeota archaeon | reverse complement strand
CTGCTGCAGTTAAATTAACTAGTAATGATAAATTACATGTATCTAGTGACAATGTTACTAAAGAAGAAGTTTCTTCAGATAATGATGTAGGATATGTGCTTTCTGATTTAGCCTCAATGGTTGAATTAGACTCTGGTGGAGATGAGTATGATTACACAATAACATACTATGGGGAAGAAGTAACAGCAGATGTATGGGTTGCTTCAGCTGATGCACAAATTGTATCAGAAGGTGTTGCTCAAATCATGGTTGTAAAAGACACAGAAGTTAGTTCAGTTTCTGGAAAGAACTTAATTGTTGTTGGTGGAAGTTGTATTAACTCAGCTGCTGCTGCATTAGTAGGCGGTGCTCATTGTGGTGCTGCATGGACTACTGCTACTGGCGTTGGTTCAGGACAATTCCTGATTAAATCATATGCTAGTTCAAGTCTTACTAGTGAAATGGCATTATTAGTGGCTGGTTATGAAAAAGAAGATACTACAAATGCTGCAACATATCTAAGAAACAAAGTTAATTTAGATACAAGTGCAACATACAAAGGTACTTCTGCGACAAGTGCTGAATTAATCGTGAGTTAATTTCAAATTTAATTTTTTATTTTTTTCTTTTTCTTTTTTTTATTGACATAGTGAGAACTCTTTTGTCAATAAAATTAAATTTTATTGGGAAGTTTTATTTATAGAAATCTAAAAAAATGCGTAATTGATGTAAAAGTTAGTTTTAATCATAATAATAGTGAATTATTTTTATTATAATAATTTATTCTATTAAAAAATAGTTGAAAAAAGTGTAAAGGGAAAAAGAGAGAAATTGAAAAATTAAAAAATTATATAAAATAGAGTAATATAAACTTTATAAATTAGTATTGGCATATATTTGGATTATGAAACCTATAAAATCAAAAACTTCTGAAGTTAAAAAACAAAAAAGAAATCAATTGATAATTGGAGCCATCTTAATTTTTGTAATGATGGGTAGTGTTTTTGGAATTATTGTTGGTTCTTTTGGAAAAGAAAATAATTCTAAAGTAGAATATAATGGATTTGAATTTATTAGAGAAGGAAGTTTCTGGTTTTTAGAATTAGGAAATTTTGATTTTCGATTTCAATATAATCCAAATCAAATTGAAGAAATTGATGTTGAAATAAATTCTCTAAATAATTATTATGGAGAACCCCTTTATTTCTCTTCAGAAAATAATGAAGCAAGTTATGAAATTGCATTAAATTTAGAAGGAATTGTTCTAAGAATGCAAAATGCATGCCTTAATGAAAGTAATTGCGAAGAAAATCTGCCTTTAAAAACCTGTGAAGATAATTTTATAATTATAAAAGAAGGAAATTCTACAAGCATAGTTCAGGATAATAATTGTGTATTTATTCAAGCTCCTCAAGAGGATATGATTAAAATAAGTGATGAGTTTTTATTTCAGATTCTTGGAATAAGATAAATTTTATAAACTTAAAAAAAGAAAAATAAATATGGCTAAGAAAAAAAAT
>CAZZFU010000004.1:4001-23915 GCA_964653965.1 Candidatus Woesearchaeota archaeon | reverse complement strand
AGATAAATTTTATAAACTTAAAAAAAGAAAAATAAATATGGCTAAGAAAAAAAATCCAAAAAAAGAGGAAAAAGAGATTAAAGAAATTATCACAATTAAAAAACATGGGAAAGAAAAGACAAAAGAATTCTCAGGAATTGAAAAAGAAAAACATGCTAATAAAAAAGAATTAAAAAAACAACAAAAGCAATTAAGAAATATCTTCTTAATTTTAGGAATCTTTGTTCTTATCTTTGCATTGGTTTGGATAATTAATTATAATTTGACTCACTTTGATTATAATGGACTTAAATTTAAAACAGTTAAAGAAGGAAATATTATTTTTTATCAAGTTCCTATGATAACTCAATATAAAGGAAGCAAATTAACTTATAATTTTTATTTTAGAACAAATCCCAATGAACTAAAAGAGGTTCCTTTTGAAGGAGAAATGGCATTAAAAAATGATTTAATTTTAAATGTTACAACAGATAATCTTTATTGTGATGGAGACTGGCAAATTGCAATAGGAAATATGGCAAATCTTTATATTTTTGGAATAGATGTTGGAAAAAATGAAAATGCTACTTGTGGCGGAAACTATGTTTATGTTAATATTCATGAAGGAAATGAGAGTAAAATAGAGCAATATGGAGATAATTGTTACAATCTCTATATTGCAGATTGTGAAGTTCTTCCTGTTACTGAAAAATTTATGGCTGAAGCTTTTCTTCAACTTAAAGAAATTGCAGAAAATTACAAATGGACTTGAAACTTCTTTATGCAATAATTTTTACAATTCTTCCTGGAACTGAATTAAGAATAGGACTTCCAATAGCAGTTTTATATGCTAAAGACAATGGGATATCTTTAATTCTTATTTTTCTATTAATAGTTTTAATTAATCTTCTTTTAATCTTTTTTATATTCTTTTTTCTAGATTATCTGCATTCTAAATTAATGAATTTAAAATTCTATGAAAGATTTTTCAGAGCTTCTTTAAGAAGATTTCAAAAAAGAGTTGATAAATTTGAAAAAAAACATGAAATTCTTGGATTTTTTGCATTGACTCTCTTTGTTGCAATTCCTCTTCCAGGAACAGGAGCTTGGTCAGGAAGCCTTATTTCTTGGATATTGGGATTAGATAGAAAAAAGAGCATTCTCTCAATTTCCCTAGGAATAATAATTGCAGGATTACTTGTTTTTCTTGGAACTCTTGGATTTCTTAGCTTTTTTTCTTAAACTTCAAAATTTTTTATGGCTTTTAAATTTTGACAGTATTCAGAAAACATCTCATTTCTTAGCTCTTGCTCGTTTTCTTAAACTAAAAAAGAATTTTAAGTCAGAATAAAAAGGTATTTCTTTTAATTTAAACTCTCTTACTACAAAAAACCAAATTCCTGCAATAAAAAGAATATTTGCAAGATACCAAAAAACCATATGAATTGTCTCAAATAAATTTGAACCTGAAATAAAGATTAAACTCAAAAGAAATATTCTTAGAATATTAATTATTAAAAGTGCTAAAAAGGATTCTCCAATAATTGCTAATCGCTTTTTAAAAGTTATTTTTGGAGTTGAAAGATTTAAGATAAAAAGAAGATAATAAGCAGAACTAGCAACACAGGCTTCTATAATTTCAATTGGGAAAATTCCATTAACAAATACTGTTGTTCCTGAAAGAGAAGCATCAAAAAACAATTCTAAAAGAAAATAACTAGAATATACTGTTAAAGGAGTGAATATCTTAGAAAATATCCATAATCCAGAAATACCTCCTAAAATCATTATAAAATACCTAAGAAATATACCTGTTAGTTTTTTTCTTAAATTATTCATAATTTAATAGAGTAGAAATCTATTTAAGTATTTTAAGGTTTTTTAAATAATGAAAAAAAAAGAAATTTTGATTTTCAGTCTCATAATTATTATTACTATAATCTCATTTTTTGTAGATAAGCAAATTTCTCAGTTTTTAGGAAACATAAGAAATTATTTTATATTGGGTATTTTTGTCAATATAAGTTATGTTAGTTCTGAAATTATTATCTCTCTCTTTTTAACTGCTCTTTTTTTATTTAATAAGAAAAAGAGAACATGGATTCTTCCTTTATGGATTAGTTTTGCATTATCTGCAATTATAAGCTTTTTATTAAAAATAATAATACAAAGACAAAGACCATATCAATTAGGGCTTATTTCTACTCTAATAGCAAAAACAAGCCACACTATTTGGAATTTTTCTCTTCCTTCCTTTCATACAATGTTGGTTTTTTGCGCTCTTCCAATAATTTCAAAAAAATATCCTAAATTAAAATATATTTGGATTATCTTTGGCATAATAGTCGCATTTTCAAGAATTTATTTAGGAGTTCATTTTTTAAGTGATGTTTTAATTGGAGGATTAATAGGATATTTTATAGGATTCTTTATTGTTAAAAGAGAAGAAAAGAACAAATTTTGGGAAAGAATCTATAAAAAAATATTTAAAAAGTAATTAAAGGATTATTTTTTTGGGTTTTTTCTTTTTTGGTAATATAAACAGAAATTCCTTGTTTTCATTTATTGTATCTGCTTCTTTGTTGTGAATTATGGCATTTATTCTATTAATTCCTTTTTCATTTGAATAAAAAATATAATAACGAGGATGAGCATGTTCAGGTATTGTTAATTTTCCTGAAGAATCTCTCTCTGAAAAATATACTTTTGAAAAATCAGCAATAGAATCTCCATTTATATCAAAATCTATTATATGGCGTGATGAAATTGGAACTATTTTTTCAGAAATATTATATTTTGAATAAAGAGTATCTAGTTGTGAAAAAAGAGTAGAAGGTAAAAGTACTAAACTCAAAAAAAGACTATTTATTCTCTTCATTTAATTCCTCTTTCCATTTTTCTTTAAATGCTTCTTTGTAAATTCCTTCAACTTCTTTAAACATTTCTCTTATTTCTGGAATAGCAAGAAATTTTCTTGCTTTATTATAATATTTTAAAACTTTATATTTTTTTGCCCACTTAACTAATCCTTCTCTTTCTAAACATTCTAAATTATCTAAACTTTTTGATAAATTTATAGAAATCTCAACTAAATCACTTATTTCCTTAGAATCATAACAATACATCCCTTTTGACATTCTATTTTCTAGCAAGTCTTACTGCAAGAACAATAATGATTATTATTAAAACAATAGCAATTCCTATGATTAATGCTGTAAGCAATCCATTGTCACTGAAAATATCTCCAATTAAAGCTTTTTCAATATTTACTGATAATGGTTGGCTCATTACAAGCTCTCCTTCTGAAAGAACTTCAATATTAAATAATCTTTCTCCTGAAACATCTCTTTGAACATTCAGAGTAATTAAAACATCTGCTGATTGTCCTTCTTTTAGTGTAATTGTAGTTGGTTCAACACTAGCTGAAGAAGCCCATTCTGAATATCCATAAGCATTAATTAAATAATTTGTTGTTTCTGTTCCTGTGTTTGTTACTGTTACTCTAACAACTAATTCTTTTCCAGCTTTAGCATCTGAATCTAAAGAAGCTCCTACAAATGCCTGTGGAACTGCACAATTTTCTAGTTTAAATAAAGCTTTAAATTCAGCATCTTCATCTACATAGTCGTTTTCAAAAACATCTCCATCTTCTTCAATTGTAAATTCTAAAGAATGCCAAACATCTTCTTCCATTCCTTCTGGAATTGTGAACTCAAAACTTATTGATTCTGAATCAAAAGCATCTATATCTCCAATTTCCAAAGTCTCATCAATTTCAAAATCAGAATTATGTATTCTAATCTCTATATCTTCTTGGTCAGAATCTCCAATATTCCAAAGATCTGCTGTAATTTGATATTTTCCTCCACAAGAAAGCAGATCATAATAAAATTCATCTTCTAATTCTGTTCCTTCAATTTCAAAATTATCTAATATTAAAAAATCATTTTCAACAATTACATCAATATCTTCTGAAACTACTTCACAAACTGAATTATCTAATTCTTCTCCAACTGCATTAGTCCAAACATAAAAAACATAATCATCATTATTCTCAAATTCATCTGGATCCTCTAATTTAAATTCAAAAGTTAGTGTTGTTTCATCTCCATCTTTAAGTTTAAAATCACTTTCTTCTTCATCAAATATCCATTCTTGAGTATTTAAATTGTATAATCCCCAACTCACTTCAACATCTTCTAAGTCAAAATCTTTATCATTATTTTCTACTCTAACTTCAACTTCAATGATATCAAGTGGAACCCATTCATTATCTTCCTCGCCAAATCCACTTATTACTTTAATATCTTCTATTTCCAAATCCATAAGATTTCCTGAATCTCCAATTGCTAAACAATCAGTAATTTCTGTTGGTCTTGGTTTTTCAGTTACTGTAATCGTAATAGGTAAATCATAACTTATACTAATGGAATAAACTCCTGTTAAAGTTAAATTTGCTGTATAAACACCAATAGGCTGAGAATCTGGAACATTTATTAATAAAGACATTGTTCCACTTGTTTCTCCTTTATTTAAAGAAGTAATAGCTCCTGAAACAGAACTAGCTGAATTAAAAGTATTTGTTCCTGAAGTAAAAGTTATTGGAGTATTAAAAGTAATTGATTTAAAATCCCCATAATTAGCTTCTGTAGCAGTAAATGAAACAGTTAATGAATCTCCTTGTTCAATTGTTGAAGTAAATGAAATAGGTGAAAAATCAACTACAGCACTACCAATTCCTGCTAAAAGCACCAACGATAAAATGCTTAGAGTCATTAAACTGAATATTTTTGCTTTCATTTTGTAGTCATTTGAGAGTTACTTTGATTTATAAAGTTTTCTATTCTGCAAAATATATTTAGAAATTAGTTGTTTCAAAAACTTTAAATATCCTCGGTAATTTAAGATATTATTAAAAAATGGCAATTAAATCTAAAGAAAATTCAATAGGTGCATGGGCTTTTTTAATAGGAGTTATTTTAGCAATTGTTATTGGATTAGGTACAAGTTTAATTCCAATTCCAGAATTAGCTAGATTTAGTGCAGAAATTTATGGTATTTTAGTTATTCTTGGTTTGTTTGTTGGTTCTATGAATGTTACTAGTAAAGATTCTCAAACATTTATGATTGCTGGAGCAGTATTAGTTGTAGTTAGTAAATTTGGAATGGAAAGTGTTACTGGTTCTTTAATAGGAATTGGAATAGGAGATGCTGTGTCTTCAACTTTTGGTGCTCTATTAGCTTTATTTGTTCCTGCAACAATTATAGTTGCTCTAAAAGTGGTCTTTTCTATTGCTAAAGTGTGAAAACAACCTAAAAATTAATCTTATTTATATTAATTACAGGAAAGTCCATATCTAATCTTGGACAAGCAGTATTTATCCAGGAATCTAATCCAAAATTTTCAAATTCATTGAAATTAATTGAATTACTAATAAATAAATAGGAGTTCTTTTTTAATCTCTTTTTAAGTTCTAAAGCTCTAGAAAGCTTCTCTTGTCCAGGTTTTGTAGAGATTAAAATTCCTACTTCTTCTGCATGAAGAAATTTAAGATATGATGCTCTTTCTCTTTTTTTATATAATTCTATGTCTTTTTCTGATATTTTTATTAATTTTTCCCTCTCTAATAAATAAATAGGAAGCTTTGTTTCATATGCTAAAGAAGTTGCATGAAATCTTCCAGAACCTATTAATAATACTGCTTCTGTATTTTTAGGAAATTTTGGTCTGCTACATCCTAAAACCTGAATTATTTGAATTATATTATGGCTCTTTAGTATTTTCTTTATATTAAATGCAGGAGTTTTATATTGAATTGAATAAGCAATAACTATATTTTTAGGAAGTTTTCTTGAAATCTCTCTTATTTTATCTTCTTTTAATTTTGTTTTTGATAGTACTGGTATAAAGATTGTTTTCATTAAAATTCTAAAAATATAGAGGTTTTAAATGTTTTGAGAATTAGTATTCTTCAAATTTTCTCTCTTCTTTTGAAATTCTATTTGGTTCTTTTTCAATTGTTGCAAAAGAAGGAGTCACAATAACTGTATTTTCTCCAAAACCAGCAATGCTTCCTTCAAGAGCATCTGTTGTTTTTTTTATCTTTGAAACAGCTCTTTTTAGCTCAATTGGGTCCTTTTGTCTTAAAACTTTTATATCTATAACTGCAATAGTATATCCTTCTCTTAAAGCATTAAGTACAGAAGTAACATCTTCATATTGTTTTAATGCAAAAAGTTTGACTTTTACTTTGTTTTCTTTTTCGTCTTGTTCTAAGTCAATCTCAAGATAATCTTGATTTATTGCATCATCTGCACCAGAAGTTGAAAAAGCTTTTCTTATTTTCTTAAAGACCATAACAAATTTAACTTGATAATATTTATAAAGATTTCGTAACTTTTTTGCAATATTCTATTTATCCGAGGATTTGAAGAGATTTTCCCTGATTTTCTCTAATTTTTCTCTTAGAGAATTCTCTTGCTTTTCAATTGATTTTATCCTTAAATCCAATATTTTCTTTTTATCTTCTAATTCTTTCTTTGTTTCTGATTTATTTGTTTTTATCATTAATTGCCCAACTATTTTAAAAATCTCATCCCCTGCTTTTTGAATTTCCTTTAAAGCAGACTCAGTTTCAGATAACTCCATTTGAAAAGCCTGCTTTTGAAAAAGAATATTTCTAAAATTTTGCTCTAAAAACTGCATTTCTTGAATTTTTTTGTCTGAATTTCCCATTTTAATCAACTCCTGACCCTGGTTTGATATTTATATTTATTTATCATCGCAAAATCACTCAGCTTTAACTTTTTTTACCTTTGTCCTTGGTTTGTAAAAAATCTTACTTCCACAATAAGGACACACAAATCTCTTGTCCAAATTAGTGCTAAGGACTTTTTTTCCACATTTAAAACATTTATAAGTTGCCATTATTCTAGATGATATGTGCCTCCAGCGAATTTTTTATTGCATTTTGGACATTTCCATATCCCTTTTGATATTCTTTTTGCTCCTAATTTCCCACAAAAAGGACATTTTTGCTTTATTCTTTGCTGAGATTCTACTTTAACTAATTTTGCTCTTACTTTTTTTCCATATCTAGAACCAAAACGTCCTGATGATTTTGATTTCTTTGTTTTAGCTGTCATTTTTCTAAAATGGGGCTGCCAGGATTTGAACCTGGGTCACGAAGTCCCAAACCTCGTAGCTTAACCAAGCTGGCCCACAGCCCCTTAGAAATTAAGGGCTCTATGAATTTATAAAGCTATTTCTTTTCTTCTTCTGGAGCTTTTTCTTCTTTAGTTTCTTCTTTCTTTTCTTCTTCAGCTTCCTTTGCTGCTTGTTCTTGTTGGATTATTCTATCTTGCTCTTTTTTAATCTGCTCAAAATATTCATTTAATTCTGCTTTTTTTTCTTCAGAAGTTTCAATTTTTTCTTCAGATATTTGTTTATCGTACTTTCCTTCCTCTATTTCTCTTTCAATTTCCTCTGGAAATTTATTTTCTATTAATATCCCTAAACTTGCACATGTTCCAACAACTGATTTAACTGCTGCTTTTAAGTCATTTGCTAAAAGATTTTGAAATTTTGTTTTAGCCACTGAAATTATCTGTTCTATTGAAGCATTTGCAACTTGTATCTTTTTTTGAGTTCCTGAGCCTTTTTCAATTCCTATTTCTTTTTTTAATAATTCTGAAACAGGAGGTGAAAAAACCTGAATATCAAATTCTTTTGTTTTAGGATTTATGTTAATCTCTACTGGAACTTTTAATCCTTTCATATCTTTTGTAGATTCATTAATTCTTGAGATTATTTCTCCCATATTCATTCCAAGAGGTCCTATTTTTTGACTAAGAGCTGGTCCTGGTTTCATATCTCCTCCCTCTGCTAAAACTTTAATTATCATTTTCTTCCTCCTCTCCTTCTTCTCTTCGAATTACTTTTACATTATCTAATTTAATTGTAACAGGTAAAGGAACAACTGCTCCTAATAAACTTACTACAATTTCTCCTTTTTGCTTGTCAATTCTTAAAACTTTTGCTTTTTCTTTTTTAAAAGGTTCTGAAAGAATTTCTACTAAATCTCCATCTTTAATTGTTACAGAAGTTATAGAAGGTTCTATCATATTCTTTATTTCTTCATATCCAATTGTCTTTCCAATAATCCCTTTAACATAAGGTAAATTAAAAACAGCTTCTTCTGCTGAATCTCTGTCTTCTGCTTCTAAAAGAATATATCCTCTTAATCCATGTGGACGAGAAACAGAATATACATTAAGATTCTTTTTTTCTGCTCTATCTGAGATCATATCAACTGCTCTCTCTTCTTTGTTTGTTGTTACTTTTATAATAAATATCATTTGCGAGGACACCAAGGTTTCCTTCGCTTAACCTTCCTATTAAAATAGGGTCAAGCCTGATTTAATTGTCTCCACTACAACTTAATTCCTTAAGAAGTAGATATAAATAAGTGATAAATTGAGTTTATAAAATTATTGATTCTTCAAATCTTCTATAAGGGGTTCCAAAACTTTTTCTTCAAGAGGATTTAGAAATCTTAATTTTGGTTCTTTTATTTTTATAATTCTTTTTTTAACCTTTGTTTTATCTAAATCACCTAAGTAAAATCTTGGTTCTCTAAAGACATTATATTCTTTTGGATAAACAAGAAAAACGTGCCTTTTATTTTTTCTATTGAAATGTTTTATTCCTAAATAAATTCCTGAAATAATATCTGCTTCTCCAAGTTTTAACCTGTATTTTTTATTTATTTCAAGTTTTATCATCTTAATGTTCTTGGTCTAACACATATTTTCCTCTTTTACTTTCACAATACCACATCCTACACAAACTACAAGTTCCATCACAATCACTTAAGTATTGTAAAGCCTTAATAATTATCTCGTCTGTTGTGCTCAGTTTATCTCCACTTAGAAATCTTTCTTGAAGGGTTTTCTTTTCTTTACCCATTAAATTAAAATAAAAAACTTATTTATAAGAATTATTGTTATTTAATAAATAATTTCATAGCTATAGAAATTAAAAATCCTATCACACCTAAAATTAAAATTCCAACTGCAGAAACCTTTGTAATTTGTTCAAACTCTTGTTTAGTTGGTTTTTTTAGAGTGTGCCAAACACGTTTACATTTGATTAAAAATGACTTTGTTTTTGTAAGTGTTTTCATAATTCAAAGAAATATTTAGGGTTTTTAAGGTTTATTCAAGCGCAGGATGATTCATAAGATTTTTAATATTCTCTAAAGCATCTCTAAATCGTCCATTATATTCTACTTCTTCTCCTGCTAATAATTTTTCTAAAGTTTCACAAATATCATTATAATGAAAAAATTCTCCTGAATCATCTTCTAGAGGTTGCTCAATAAAACGAGTACTAGGAGATAAATATTGGTGAGGTTTTAAGACAAGGCCATTAATTCTTTTTTTAGAAATTATTTTATCTATAAATTTAAATGCTTCTTTGTAATCTTCTATTATATTTCTTTTTAATTCTTGGTCCATTTTATTCAAAGAACTCAATTCCTAATTCGTCTTCAATTTCTCCGTGTCTTATTGATTCTAATGACTCTCCTTGCCCAAGAATTTGTGCACTTTTAACTCCAGTAACTATTAATAAAACTCTAATTGATTTCTCCATGTCATCTGCAATTTGAGCTCCACCAATTAATTTTGCATTTGGATCTAATCTCTCTCCAACTGTTTCTATTATTAGTTTGTATTCATCAAGGCTCATATCTGGCCCTCCAATAACATTTACTAAAGCTCCTGTTGCATCTGAAATATCTACGTCTAATAATGGATTTTGAATTGCTTTTTCAACTGATTCAATTGCTCTTTGAGCACTGTCTGATTCTCCCATTCCAATTAAAGATACTCCTCCATCAAGCATAACTGCTCTTACATCTGCAAAATCCAAATTTACGAGTCCATTAGTTGTTACAAGCTCTGTTATTCCTTTTACTGCATTTGTCAAAATCTCATCTGCAATTTTAAATGCTGTATGCAAGGGAAGTTCTGGAGCTAATTCTAATAATTTATCATTTGGAATCACTATTAAAGTATCTACAACTGACTCTAATCTCTCTAAACCATCTGATGCATTTTCTAATCTTTTTCTTCCTTCAATTGTAAAAGGCAAAGTTACAACTCCTATTGTTAATGCTCCTTGTTTTTTTGATAAACCTGCAACAATTGGAGCTGCACCAGTACCTGTTCCACCCCCTAAACCACATGTTATAAAAATCATATCACTTCCAGAAAGTTTCTTTTTTATCTCTGATTCTGATTCTCTTGCTGCCTCTGCCCCTACTTTTGGATTGCTTCCTGCACCAAGTCCTTGAGTTAATTCTCTTCCAATAAGGATTTTTTGATCTGCATTAGTATATAACAAATCCTGGGCATCTGTATTAATAGCAATTAATTCTCCTCCTTTAATTCCAATTTCTCTCATTCTGCTTAAAGAGTTTCCTCCTCCACCTCCAATTCCAACAACCTTTATTTTTGCTGTCTGCCTCTTTAATAATTCTGCTAATTCTTGATCTATTGCCCTTAATTCTGGAGACAAACTTGAAGACATTTCTTGAGACATTTCTCTAATCTCTGAAGAATAAATATCGTCCATATTTTAATTAGATTGAATTGCTTTATAAGAATTATTGTGATTTTTTGTGATGATTAAATTTTTATATAAGAAATTCTTGAATAAGTTATGAAAAAGATTATGGCGTTTGTTTTTTTAGTCCTTGCTTTTGTGACTTCTTTTTTTGGAAATTTTAATTTTACTGGAAGAATAATATCTAAAAACTACTTTAATTTTCTTCCTTTAAATCTGATTGCTATTGCGTTCTTGTTAATTTCAATTTTAATGTTCACAAATAAAAAAAGTTTAGATGCAATAATTATTCCTACAGGAGGGCATGAAAAAAATATTGAAAGAGCAAAAAGAGGTGAAGAAAAAGAAGCTAAATATTATCTCATAAGCGGACATATTAACAAGAATAATCCCATCAAAGAATCTCAAACAGCAGAGATATATAATGAACTTAGAAAATATGGCATAAAACCTTCTCAAATGAAAATTGAAGGAAAATCAAAAGATAGTTTAGACAATATTATGTATTCTTTAGAAAAATTAAAAGGAATGAAAAATATAGGAATTGTTTCTTATCCTAAACATCTTAAGAGATTTGAATATATTATAGAAAAAGCAAAAAAAGAAAAAATAATTCCTTCAGATTTAGAGATAACTTATATTCCAACAAATGAAAGTTCTAAGGAGAAAATATATGGTTTTTTGGCTTTATTAAAAGAAAAATATAGGCTAAGAAAAGGAATTAATCAAGGTAGAAAAAAGAAATCTGGTTTTCTTGGACAGATTATAAAGAAGATTACTGATCCTGGAACAGTTGAAGAATAATTATCTCTTTTTTAATTCTTTATTAAATTCAGAAAATAATTTGTCTAAATTTATGCTATCAAAATCAAAAACTATATCTGCCTTAAGATTACTGCAACAATCGTTGTATTCTCTAAACCATCGTTCCATTGAATTTTTCACTTGATTAGTTATTTTTTCTCTTTTTCCTAACAACTTTAAAGCTGTCCTGATGTCTGGAATATTTAGCCTTATTATAAAATACCTTAAATTTTTGGACTTAAATAATTTAATAAATTGCTTATATCTCCGGTCCATACTTTTGTCTAGAATAATTAGTTTATTTTTAAAAGGATAGTTCTCAATTAAATGATGATTATAATCTTGAAGTAACTGCTCATCCTTTTCTTCTGAATTAGTTAATTTTCTTTTTCTAATTATTTCCCGAATAAAATCATTATTAATACGAACTGCCTTATATTTTTCTTCAAGAATTTTAGCAAGAGAGGTTTTTCCACAACCAGGAACTCCTGAAAAAGCTATTATAAATGGGGAATGAAGTATATTAACATTCTTAAGTTTTGAAAAAAGATTTTCAGAAATTGCATTATATTGATTCTTTGTCATTTTCTTCTTGCTTTTTACCTTCAATTGGTTCGATTTCCTTTTCTTCATCTTTTTTCTCTTCAATTTCCTTAACTTCCAATTCCAAATCCAAAATATCTTGAAATTTATCTTTAAAAAGTTCGATAAATGATTTCATTGGTTTTTCAACCTCTAAAATAAGTTTTTTATCTTTTATTTCAAACTTTAAGTCTCTTTTAAATAAGAAATCAATAAGAGCTTTTACTTTTTCATTTATGTTCTCTACTTTTCTTAAAATTTTTATTTTATATTCTACATCTTTTCCTGCAATTGGATTATTAAAATCAACCATTACTCTTCCTCCTGTAACAGTTAAAATCTTTCCTATTCTTCCATCAAAATTAAACATAACTCCTGGGATTGGATTTATTTTTTGTTCTACAAATATTTTAATTGGCATCATTTGAATAAGATTAGCATCTCTTTTTCCAAAAGCTTTTTCAGGAGTCAATTCAATATTATATTCGCCAATTTCTTTTCCTATTAAAAAATTATCAATTCCATCTAAAAACATTCCTTGTCCTAAAGAAAATATAAATGGCTTTGGCTCTGTTTTTAAATCTCTATCTTTTAAATCTTCTTTTATATTTGAATCAAAAATATCTCCATCTCTTATTCTTGCTGTAAATTCTATCTCAATAAAATCTTTTTTTCTAAGTTCCATTTATTTTCGTAATTAAAAATGTTTATAAATCTATTTTTTTTGAATGTATTATGGTTTTTAAAATAATTAATGCTACAGAAGCAAAAGTAGGTACAAACATAATCTTTGATGGAATGTCTTGCACTGTTAAAAGTATTGATATTAGTAAAACTGGAAAACACGGACATGCAAAATGTAGGATAGAAGCTGTAGGAATAATCACTGGACAAAAAAAAGTTTTTGTTGTTCCTGGACATGAAAGATTAGAAGTTCCAAAAGTTGATAAGAGAAAAGGGCAAATATTATCAATAGGAGAAAATACTGTTAGTTTAATGGATTTAGAAAGTTTTGAAACTTTAGAAGTTCCTTGTTCTGAAGAAATAAAATCTGAAATAGCAGAAAACTCAAATGTAGAATATTGGGATGTAGAAGGTGAAAAAATAGTCAAGAGGAAGTTGTAAAATGATGTTAAAATTAAATAAAAATTTGTTTAACTTTCTAAAAGAGAAGGTTAAGCGAAGGAAACCGTAGGTGTCCTCGCAATGGCTAAAATAAAAGAAGCTCAAAACAGAATATTCAAAAACATATTTGTGTGCAAAAATTGTCATGCAAAGATTAGAGCAGATCCTCAAAAAATTCTAAAAGGAAAAGTTAAATGCAGAAAATGCAAAAAAAGTGCATTTCGTCCTTTAAAGAAAAAATAAAATTAAAAAAAGAGAAATAAATGAATTTAGCGATTTATGATTTGATATTGCTTGGAATTTTTTTAATCTTTCTAGCAATATTTCTTTATAGAAGAAGAAAAAGAATAAAGAAACAAGGACTTTTACTTTTATATAGAAGTAATTGGGGAATAAGATTAATAGAAAAAACTGGAAAAAAATATAAAAAACTTCTAACAGTTCTTAGTTATATTTCTATAGGAATAGGATATCTCCTTATGGTCACTATGGTATATTTAGTTGGAAAAATAATTTATTTTTATGTTGCATATCCTAATATTGTTAGAGCAATAAAAATTCCTCCAATAATGCCTCTTTTTCCTTATCTTCCTCAAATTTTTAGATTAGATTTTCTTCCTCCTTTTTATTTTACATATTGGATTATAATTATTGCAATAATTGCTATTACTCATGAATTTGCGCATGGTATTTTTGCAGCTCTGAATAAAGTTAAAATAAAGAAAACAGGATTTGGGTTTTTTCCTTTTTTTCTTCCAATATTTTTAGCTGCATTTGTAGAACTAGATGAAAAAAATATGGAAAAAAAGAGTATCTTTTCTCAAATGTCTGTATTATCTGCAGGAACCTTTGTGAATTTTTTAACAGCTGTATTCTTCCTTATAATTATGTTTTTGTTTTTTTCAATTTCATTTACTCCAACAGGAATTATTTTTGATGATTATGCATATAATGTTGTTGAAATAGCTGGAATTACTAGTGTTAATGGAATTTCAATTACAAATGCTACATATGCTAAAGTTTCTGAATTAATAAATGAAGAAGGATTAAATAAAATACAAGCAAATGGACGCAATTATGTTTCTACTCAAGAATTTTTGAATAATCAAGGAGATATTTATAATTATACTTTTTTATATTATGATGCTCCTGCAATAAATGCTGGATTAAAAGGAGCTATAGCCGAGATTAATGAAATAAAAATAACAAGTTTGGAAATTTTTCAAGAAGAGCTCTCAAAATATTCTCCAGGGCAAGAGATTATTATAAAAACCATTTTTGAAGAAGAAGCTGAAACTTATGAAATTGAATTAGGGGAAAATCCAAATGGAGATGAAACTGGTTATCTTGGTGTTGGATTTATTAATGCAAGAAAATCCGGAGTAATAGGAAGAGTAATGGATATGATTTCTTCATTTAATCAATCAAATGTTTATTATGAATCTAATTTTGAAGCTGCTTTATTTATTTATAATTTATTATGGTGGCTTGTCTTAATTAGTCTTACTGTAGCTTTAATTAATATGCTCCCTTTTGGAATCTTTGATGGAGGAAGATTCTTTTATCTAACAATTCTTGCAATAACAAAAAGTAAAGTTAAAGCTGAAAAAACCTTTAAATTTATGACTAGATTCTTTTTATTCTTATTATTGTTTTTAATGATTCTTTGGATAATGAGCTTTTTCTAAAGGCTTATAAATTATTGTCTTTTTTCTTATTTTATGATTCCAGAAAAAATAAAGAAAATCCTAAAAAAACAACATTATAAAATAGTTGGAAAGCATTCTGCAATTCAAATTTGTAGATGGACAAAAAATTCTTTGAGAAATGAAGGATTTTGTTTTAAAGAACAATTCTATGGAATAAAAGCACATAGATGCTGTCAAATGACTCCTGCTGTTATGTGGTGTCCTAATAAATGTGAACATTGTTGGAGAGCTACTGAGTATACTATTGGAGATAAATTAAAAGGAAAAATAAATTCTCCAAAGGAAATTGTCGACGGATGTATTGAAGCTCAAAGAAAATTATTAGAAGGTTTTAAAATACTTCCACAAACAAGACATAAAACAGTTAGTAAAGTAAATATGAAAAAATGGAAAGAAGCACAAGAACCAAATCATTTTTCAATTTCTTTGTCAGGAGAACCAACTCTTTATCCAAAAATTGGAGAACTAATAGCAGAAATACGTAAAAGAGGTAAAACAAGTTTTTTAGTTACAAATGGACTTTATCCTGAAAAAATAAAAGAACTTGCAAAGAAAAAACAACTTCCAACACAATTAACTGTGACTGTTAATACTTCTAATGAAAAGATGTATCTTCCATTTCATAAAAGTTCAATGAAAGATGCCTGGAAAAAATTAAATGAAACTTTAGAAATAATTTCTAAATTAAAAACAAGAACTGTATTTAGAATGAATTTAATTAAAAATTTCAATATGGAAGAAAAATATCTAAAAGAATTTGCAGAATTAATTAAAAAAGCAAATCCAAAATTTGTTCATGTTAAAGGATATATGAGTGTTGGTTTTGCAAGAGAAAGATTAGGATATGAAAAAATGCCAGATAATAAAGAAATGGAAAAAGCTGTAAATATCCTTGCAAAAGAAACAGGATTAAAATTATTAGATAAACATGAAAGAAGCCGTGCTTATGTTTTAGGAAAAAATCAAGCAGATATGAAAATTAAAAAAAGTGAGATTTAATTACAAATCAATAACTCCATCTTTTGTAAGTGCAGCAAAACGAATTCCTACTGGTAAATTAATCAAAGCAGAAATAAGAGCCATGTGCTCTTTTCCATCTCCAGAAGCAATAGATAATGCAACTTCTGTTCCATTAATTTTGCCTTTTAGTTTCTCAGAAAAATCTTCTTTCAAATCTTTGAGTTTTTTATCTAAATCTACTTTAATAAATTCAAATTTTTTATTATGTTTAAAATCTTTTGCAAAATCTCCTCCTAAAAGAATGATGTTTTCCCATTCTCCATAAGTCATTAATCCTGAAACCTGTCTCCAAGTTCCTTTTCCAGTTGATAATAAAGCTACAAGTTCCATTAATTATCCTCCTTTTGTTTTTCTAATTGTAATTCATTGTCTGTTTGATATTGATTAATCCAATTCTCATTCTCTAATTCTGATAAATGGCTTTCTAACCTGCCAAGTTTTTCCTTTTCACTTTCAATATTTCCTTTTATAATTATCTCTTGCATTTTAAAATATTCTTTTATATCTTCATTTACTTTTTCTTTTAATTCTTCTAGGCTATTACAATTTTTACAAAAATGTCCCAAGGTATTATTTTCAGCATAAAATTCTCCCCGAAGGGATTTATCATATCCTGCTGCCTCTATAAGTTGAACTCTCCCTAAAAAAGGTATATTATATTCTTTTATTAAAAAACTCATAATTCATATACGTTCTTTTTTCTTTTTAAGGATTATTGCATTTTATGACATAGTAACTTTTATAAAGCTCAGTTATCTCAGAAAAATACCGCTTGAACCATATCGTTTCAAAATATTTTCTAGATTTGAAGCGCATAATGTGGGAGGTTATATTATGGAAATTGAAAAACAACTAGAAAAAGCTTTAGAAGAATTAAGAAAAGAAAAACCAAGAAAATTTGATCAAACATTAGACTTAATTGTAAATCTGCAAAAATTTGATGTTAAAAAAAGTCAACTTAATTTTCTAATAACTCTTCCTCATAAAATAAAAGATAAAAAAATTGCAGGATTTTTAGAAGTGAAAAATCCTGATTTAGACACTATTACTTTTGAGGAATTTAAAAAATATACTGATAAAAAGAAATTAAAAAATTTAGTTAATAAATATGATTTTTTTATTGCTCAGGCAAGTTTAATGCCAAAAATTGCAACAACTTTTGGAAGAGTTCTAGGGCCTGCTGGAAAAATGCCTTCTCCACAATTAGGAATTCTTATGAATGTAAATGACAAAACAATTAATGAAATAAAAAACAAAGTAAATAATATTCTAAAAATAAAAATAAAAGAAGCTAGTATAAAAGTTCCTGCTGGAAAACAAAGTATGAAAAATAAAGAACTTATTGAAAATATTATGGCAATTTATAATTCTCTGATAAAAGAATTTCCAAAAAATAAAGAAAATATCAAAAATATTGAAATAAAATTCACAATGACTAAACCTCAAAAATTAAAGATACGATGAAAACTGAAAAAAATATTCCAAAAAAAGAACCGAATAAAAGAAATGTAGAAAGAGTTGGAAATTTAAAAAACCTAATTGAAAATAAGAAAACTATTCTTCTTGCTTCAATAAAAAATCTTCCTGCATCACAATTTCAAGAAATTAGTAAAAAACTCAGAGGAAAAGCAATTATTAAAGTTCCAAAAAAGAATTTAATTTTAAGAGCTTTAGATTCTTCAAGTAAAAAAGTCTTAAAAGAAATAAAAGAAAAAATAGATGATAGTGTTGCTATTTTATTTTCTGATTTGGATTCTTTTGAATTAGCAAAAGAATTATTGAATAATAAAAGTCCTGCAAAAGCAAAACCTGGACAAGAAGCTCCTGAAGACATTGAAGTTCCAGCAGGCCCAACTGAATTAGTTCCTGGTCCTGCAATAAGTGAACTAGGAGCACTAGGAATACAAATAAAAATAGAAAAAGGAAAAATTACAATTAAAGAACCAAAAATAATTGCAGAAAAAGGCAAAAAAATTTCAAGAGATGCCGCAGATGTTATGAGCAAACTAGATATTAAGCCATTTTCAATAGGATTTGTTCCTTTATGTGCCTTTGATAGTGAAGAAGGAAAATTCTATCCTGAATTAAATATTGATACAGAAGGAACTTTAAAAGAATTAAAAAATATTTATGGAAAAGCACTTTCATTTGCTATTGAAAGAGGATATCTTTGTGGAGATACTATTAAATTTTTAATTTCAAAGGCCAATGTTCATTCAAACAAAATTAATAGAATATTAACTGGAGAGCCAGAGCCAGAATCTGCTCCTGTTGAAGAAACTAGTGAAGAAAAAAAAGAAGAAATTAAAGAAGAAAAGGAGGAGCCAAAAGAAGCTGCTGGTGCAGGGCTTGCAAGTTTATTTGGATAATAAAATGAATTTCAAAAATTATATTCAAACTCTCAAAAATAAAAAAGGGAGAGGAAAAAAATAAAATGGAACACATATATGCAGCACTTTTGTTGCACAAACTCGGAAAAGAAGTTAATGAAGAGAATGTGAAAAAGGTTATTGCAGCTGCTGGTCAAGAAGTTGATGAAACAAAAATCAAATCCTTGATTGCTAGTTTAAAAGGTGTTGATATAGCAAAAGAACTAGAAAATGCTAGTTTAGTTGCTGCTTCTTCAAGTGGAGGCTCTGAAGCTCCTAAAGAAGAAAAGAAAGTAGAAGCACCAAAAGAAGAAAAAAAAGAAGCTGCAGCAGAAGGCTTGTCTTCTCTATTTGGCTGAATATTTTTATAGAAGACGAGTCTTTATTCTTATAGTATAAACTATATTTTACAAAATATATTTCCTAAAAGATATATTATAATATTTATTTTTGTGCGATAACATTATTAGAATTCAAAAATCCTTTTATAATTAATTTATATTCTCTTATAGAACCTAAAAGTTTAACATATAAATAATCACCCACAATAGCATGAGAATCTCCCTCTGATATCTCTCTAATTTTATCTTCAGGCATTTTGGAAAAATCTGTATCTCCCAAATAATTAAAATAAATTATTTCATTATTTTTTTCTAATTTTCTTAAAAATTTTTCATCTAAAAGAGAAGGTAAACTTTCTAAATCAATTGATTCTCTATTTATTCCTACTTCTCTTAAAAATTTTCCAATTAAAGTTGGGGAAGTATTTTCCATTGTTCAAAAGAAATAAATTATTGCTTTAAAAAACTATTGTTTTTTAATTTTTCTTTCTTAATAAAAAAAGTAAAACAATTGCAGCAATTATGTAAATAATTAATGCAAATAGAAATAAATTAAATAAAATAGGGCTATTTTTTATTGGAACTCCAAGATAAATTTGCAAAACAGTTGCAGGAATTAATCCCAAAGTTGTTCCAATTATATAACTCCAAAAAGAAACTTTTGAAAGTCCTGCTACATAATTCCAAAGATCAGTTGAAGTTAGAGGATTTAATCTTAAAAGAAAAATAGCCCAACCTCCATATTTTTTTGAAAATCTATCAAATTTTTTTTGTTTGGATTTTGCAACTCTTTTTTCAACCCATGCTCTTCCTAATTTTTTTGCTATATAAAAAGCAATAATTCCCCCTATTATTCCTCCTAAAATTGCAAGAATACATGCTAACAAAGGTCCAAAAATAATGCTTCCTGCAACATAAAAAAGAAAAGGATGAAAAGGAGCAATAACTACTTCTAAAACCATTATTAAAAGATAAATAATAATTGTAATTGCTGGAGCTGAATAATAAAAAGAGGATAATTCTTCTGGAGAAACATTCAAGAGATTATTGATTGAATTCTTAAAAATAAAAAAATAAGCCAAAACTAGAAAAACAAAAATAATTACTAATATGAAAAAATTTCTTCTCTTTTTTTTCATTATAAACGCCCCCACCCCGAATCGAACGGGGATGCCCAAAGGGCCTCGGTCTCAAGCCGAGTGCAATACCATTATGCGATGGAGGCTTAATTTATATAAAAATCATAGATTTTTAAGGATTGCTAAAAGCAATAACATTATCTTCAGAATGTAAATTCTGAATGAGACAGAAATTTCAATTTCTGTATGCGATGGAGGCTTAATTTATATAAAAAT
>CAZZFU010000004.1:0-3901 GCA_964653965.1 Candidatus Woesearchaeota archaeon | reverse complement strand
ATGAGACAGAAATTTCAATTTCTGTATGCGATGGAGGCTTAATTTATATAAAAATTAGATGTTTTTAAGGGTTATCATAGCCCTAAAAGCTTTTTCCACCAAGACTTTTTTATTGTTACAGGACGATTTTGCTCGTCAATAATTTCATATTTTATTACTGGTTTTTCTTTTAAAACAGGTGCTTTTTCAGCAAGTTCCTTATTTGCTCTATCCAAAGCTAACTCTATTATTGCTCTTGAATATCCTTGATCTATTAAAGCCCTTTTTAGAGAATCAATTGTATATCCTTTTGCTAAATTTTTTTTAAAATAATCAACAATTTTTCTTTTATAATCTAAATTTCCCATAATTTTAGTAAAAAAATACAGTTTAAAAATATGATTATACTATCGTATCCTAATTGGTTTTGATTTATGAAAAAAGGTAACAGCAGAATTTAATCTTGATTTTGATTCTGCATAAATTGTTGCTATTACTTCTCCTTTTTTTATTTTATCTCCTAAACTATAATAAATTCTTAATCCAGAAGATTTATCTATTGGACAACCCGCAAATCTTGCAACAGCAGTTATTTTCTTATTATGAATATCAGTTATTTTTCCTGATCTTTTAGAAAGAATGTCTTTTTTGAATTTTGCAAATTTTATATTTTCCAAACTTCCTTTTTGAGCTTTTATAATTTGATTAAATTTCTTTAGGGCTTCTCCTGATTTAAGAATTGCCTTAGCCATCTCAATTCCTTTTCCTTTTTTTGCTTTTTTTGTCATTTCTAAAAGTTCTCCTGCAAGAAACAGAGATTTTTCTTCTAAATCTTTTGGACCTTCTTTTTCTGGATCCAAAATCTCTAAAATATCCATAAGTTCTAATGCAGGGCCTATTCCTTTTCCTATTGGTTGATTTCCTTTTGTTAAAACAACTTTTATCTCTTTTTTGAAATGATCTCCTATTTTCTCAAATTTTTTCTTTAAATTCAGTGCTTTTTTTCTACTAACTTTAGCGTGTTTCCCATAGGGAATGTCTATTAGAATATAATCGCTTCCAACTGCAAGTTTTTTAGATATTATTGAAGCAAGCAATTGCGCTTCTGGATCTATTTTTAATATTTTTTCTGTATCTAAAATCTTAGAATCAGCAGGCACCATTCCTAATGCACCCCCCCAAACCATACAAGCATTTGTTTTTTTAATTATTTTTTTTAATTCTTCAATTGTAAATTCAACTTGAGCCACTGTTTCTATAACATCTGCTGTTCCTGCTGCACTTGTAATTGATCTAGAAGAAGTTTTAGGAATTGTTAATCCCGCTGCTGCACAAATTGAAACAATTATAGGAGTTGTTCTATTTCCTGGAACTCCTCCAACAGAGTGCTTATCTACAATTAATTTTTTTCTTAATTTTAATAGGTTTCCAGATTCTAGAATTGCATTTATTAATGCAATTGTTTCTTTAAAATTCATTCCCCTAATATACATTGAGGATACAAAAAGAGACAATTCTGCTTGAGATAAAGAATTATTCACTATGTCTTTTACAATTTCTTTTATTTGCTCTTCAGATAATTTTTTTCCATCTAATTTATCTTTTATATAAAAAGTACTTTGAGGGATTGTTGATAAATTTACATCTAGAGCTTGTCCTTTTCTTAATTCCATTACTTTTTTTATTTCTGAAGAAATAGCAATTTCTCCTGGCCTAACAATTCCTTCTACAATATCTACGATTATGGCCATTTCTTTTGGATATTTTTTATAAGTTCTAATTGAGATTCTATCCTTAGAATGAATTCCTATTTTTTCTGCTGTTTTTTTATTTATCATAGCAGTAGGAGAACCAGCAGACCATTTCAAAAATTTAACTTTTAATCTCATTTTTCACCCCTTATAGAAATAATTAGTAAAATTCATTTTTATACTTAACTGAACTATTTTTTTTCTTCCTGAATAAAAACAGAAGGTTCTCCTTTTTTTCTATAAAGTTCAAGAATAATCAAAAGATATGCAATAATAAGAGGTCCGAGCACAATTCCTAAAAGCCCAAATAACAATAATCCTCCAATCATTCCAATTAAAATTAAAGAAGTATTTATGTTTGTTCTCTTTGAAACAAAGGCTGGTTTGATTAAATTTTCCATTAAAGATGAAATAATTCCAAAAATCATTACTCCTAATGCAGGAAGAGAATTTCCTGCTATAACTAAATATATTACTACTGGAACCCAAACAAGAGCAGTTCCTACAATTGGAAAAATTCCTGCTATAGCTGCAAAAAGAGTTAATAATAATGCATTTGGAACTTTAAAAATAAAAAATCCTATTCCTGCAATAATACCTTGTATAATTCCTATGAGCACTTGCCCATATAAAACTGAAATAGTCACATCTCTCGAAGATTTGAAAAGTTTTTTCTCTACCTCTTTTGAAAAAGGTAACAAACTTTGAATATATTTAACTAGATTCTCCTTATCTCTCAATACAAAAAATAAAACAAAAAATACAATTAATAATTGAAGAAGTAATTTTGGAAAATTCAGAATTAATTGAGAAAAAGAATCTAATAAAGAACTCGTTATCTTATTTACAAAACTATAAATTGTAGAACCTACTTCTGATGAAAATTGCTCAGAAGCAAAAAAATCTGGAAAAAAATTCTTAAGAGGGGTTATAAAATCTATTTGCTGTGCAGCAGAATATATTTTAATTGATTGATCAATAACAATTGGTGTTAAAAACCACAAAGGAAGAATAATTAAAACAAGTAATAGTAAACATATTAAAAGAGCTGAGAAATTTTTAGATTTTGTATGTTTGTGAAACCAGTCATAAATAGGTGAAAAAATAAATGCAAGAATTAATCCTGTTATTATTGCTAATAAAAGTGGTCTTACAAGTAAAAATGAAAGAACTAATAAAATTATTAGTATAACTATTGTTGTTATTTTCTTTAAATAATCTTCGTCCATTCCCATAATACTAAAAATAAGAGGATGAAATTTATAAAGGTTTGTAAGCATAAAGTTTATAAGTAAAATTGATGACGATAAAATATGAATTTCATAAAAAAAGTGGTTGAAGGAAGAGAAGATGATTTTGTTCACATACAATTTCAAAAATTTGGTAAAGGGAAATTTAGATATAGGGCATTAATTGAAGCCAAAAAATCTGGAGAAAAATACGCTATAAAAACTTCTG
Source organism: Candidatus Woesearchaeota archaeon (assembly GCA_964653965.1). GTDB lineage: Archaea > Nanobdellota > Nanobdellia > Pacearchaeales > GW2011-AR1 > JAFCEV01. The sequence goes on along the minus strand of CAZZFU010000004.1, from coordinate 713 downwards.
CAGAATTTGCAAATGATTTAGTATTATTTATGGCTAACAAACTTGGAGAAAACAAAACAAGAATTACAGGTGCAATTATTTCTACTTCGAATTTGAAAGAAGACTTAGAATTTAAAGACATTAAACAGTTTCAAGGTGTTAAAAGATATATTATTGACTCAAAAAGGTCTGGTTTAGAAATTCTAAATTTATTAGAAAAATTTCCAAAAAACTTTTTTGCATTAAGTTTTTCTGTTGGAGAGAATATTTTAAAAATAAAACCAAAATCTCCAAAATCAGGAAAACCGGGAAGCAAAAGTGAAGAGATTCCTAAAGCAGATTTTTGCTCTCTAAAAACAAATGATTCTGAAATTGCTAAGAATTTTATTTTTGAAAATCCAGATTTTAAAAATGCTAAAATAAATCATACTTTTTTTATTGAAAAAATTCAGATACCTGAAGAATTAAAAAATTCCACAGATTTTGCCTTGATTCGTGAAAAATCAAAAAGAGTTGGAAAAATACTTCGAAAAGGAGAAATAGATGGTAAAAACATAGAAAAAGAATATGCTTTTAAAGCCTAATTTTCCTCCCGAAACCCTTAAAAACTCCTATTTTCTTGATAATTTATTCCAGGGTAAATAAAAAATGATAATTTCCGCTTTATTGATAAATGCCAACAAGGAAATCACCACGAAAAGGAAGTTTGCAATATTGGCCAAGAAAAAGAGCCA
>CAZZFU010000003.1:0-25693 GCA_964653965.1 Candidatus Woesearchaeota archaeon | reverse complement strand
AAATAATTAAATATTTAAAAAAAGAATTAGAAATAGATGAAATTTATTATTGTCCCCACCATATTAAATATACTGGGGAGTGTGATTGTAGAAAACCAAAAATAGGGATGATAAAACAAGCTGAAAAAGATTTTAATTTAGATTTAAATAATTCTTATTTAGTTGGAGATAGCCTAAGTGACATAAAGACTGGACAAAATGCAGGAGTAAAAAAAACATTTAGAATAGGTATTGTTAGAGAAGATATTTTAGAACTACAACATCAAAAAAATATTTTTCCAGATTATACTCTTCCTAATTTAGTAGAAGTTGCTAAAGAAATAGAAAAAATAGAAGAAAAAGATTCAATTTAATTATAAATTTTTAAAATCAAAAGAAGCTTTCCACGCTTTTGTCACAAAAGAACAGCCCCTTGTACCAAAAGAACTAGGGAAATATAAACACTTATTAGTAAATACTTCTAAAAATAATGTGGAAACATGTGCAAAAAAAATTATAAAATATATTTCAACACCCCTTAAATAAAACAGATTAAAGAATAACTTTTCCAGCAAAATCTAAAACCAACCACCTAATTGTTCTTGCTTCTCTAATTCTCTTCCAAAGATGCTATCAATATATCTTTTAACTAATTCTAAATTTTGTTTTATATAAGGAGAAACACCATATTTTTCTGCTAATTGCAAAGCAGGCTCTAAATATTTCTTAATTCCTCCTTCATGAGTTGTAAAAATAAGTTTTCCTCCACAAACAGGACACTTGCCTTCTAAAGGAGGACGCCTAACAATTTCATTACAAGAAACACATCTAAAACTCTGCATTGAAAAATTTCTTAAATTACCTCTTAAATCTCTGATAAAATGTCTTTCAATAACTAATCTAGCAGTATCAGAAGTATCTACTGCTCTTAGTTTTTCTACGAGTTGCATTTGATGCTCAACTTTATCTTGCATTGTTGCTAAGGTTTTATAACTTGAACAAACAACACCGTCATTAAAATTAGTTGTATCATGAGTATATCCTAATCCCATAAAAGGATTTTCTCTTTTCTTTAAAACAGACCTAATAGTTTTAATCTCTTCAACTTCTGAAGAGTGTTTTCCTTGTTCTGCTAAAGTATATAATTGCAAAGGATATCCTGAAGTAACTTCAAAATCCAAAATTTGATCATCTACTTCTCCAGCATCTATTTTTGCATTTAAAACCAAAGGAGCATCTTGAGTTCCTCCTCTATGACTAGGAAGAAATTCTTTTGAAAAATTTAATAAAACATCCATTAAAAGCATTATAGCTGCTTCATCTCCATCACAATCTCTTCTAATCGCAGCATGCATATAAGGTGAAGCTAACAAACCTTGTGTATTTGAAAATCCAATAATTCTAGAAATAACTCCTGCACAATTATGAGGAGCCATGCAAACCCCTAATTTTCCAACTAAATCTTCTTTAGAATTAATATTATAAAAAGATTCTAAACCATAAAATCTCTCTAAAAGTTCGTCAATAAAACTACTTACTCTCATAAAAATTGAATCTGCTCTTTCATCAGGGGATTCAGCTGGGCTTGGAAGAATAATATCATGAGGCATTAATTCAACTATTTGCTCTTCAGAAATTAATTCTTCTCCTTTAATATCTCTATCATATCCTAATTCTTTTAATTTTTTTAAACTTACAGAAATTTCTTTTGGTTTAAAAGATACAATAGGCAATTCAGTTGCATCCACCCTAATTGTTCCATCTTTATTAACTTGCAAATCATGTCTAGCCCTTAAAATTCCTTTTGCAAGATTTTCTGTTACATGATTTGTGGAAAAAGTTCCTCTAACTCCTTTTACTAATAATGGAATTTCTTCATTTCTTAATCTTAATTTTTCAACTGCTCTATTAAAATAATGATTTATGTCTAAATTTTGCGTATAATAAGGAACTCCTTCTTCTTCTGAAATTTTTCCATTAGAATAATCCCTATATTTTCCTTCTGAATTCTCATATTTAAAATATTTTTTTTCTGTCTTTTGATTACAGTTTTCACAAATACGATAAATTGTTTGTTTTTTGCAACTATTACAATAATAAATTGGAAAAGAACTTCTAACTCTTCCTTCTTCAAGAGCAGCTTGAACACTTCTCAATCTTCCTCCTTCTTTTCCAACAGGAAATAATACATTTGGACTTCCCACTAATTTTCTAAATTTGGTTTTTTCAGGCCTTCCCATTCTTGCTCCAATAAATTCTCCTGCTTTATTTTTAATTTCAAATTTTGAAGCAAAATTTACTGTTTCTAAAATTGAATTTCCTATTTTGAAATTTTTTTCTTCTAAAAGATTCTTTAAATTATCTTCTTTTATTTCTTCAAAATCAATTCCTAAATTACATAAAAGGGCTTTTGAATTTTCTTCATTTAAAACAACATTTTCAATTGTTACTTGATGCTCAATTCCCAATAACTCCAAGGCTCTCTTTCCTAATTTAAATTTTTCCTGCTCTTTTTTTGTATAAGGAAAAATAATTTTCCCATTAATTCTTGCAAATTTCAACCAATTAATTAATTCTAAAAATTGCTCTGAATCTATCTCTGTCCAATAAAAGATGTATTTTGGATAAAGAGGAATTTTATATTCCTCACTTAATTTTTTAGCTTTTTCAAAATCAATTTCCAAAGGGATTTCTTGTTTGGATTTTTCTTTTAATTCTAATTTCCACCACTCCTCTACATAACCTGGTTTAATTAAATCAACATTTCTATTTAAAACATCACTAACAGGAAATAAAATGTCTCCAAGATAAATTATTTCTTCAATATCTTGTACATATTTTTTTGCTTCTTTTTTTGTTTTTAATTTTTTAACACTTCCATTAAATAATTTGACAATGGGCCCATCAACAGAATCACAAACAGTTACTGCGCACCCTTTTGTTGGTTTTTCTATTTTTAATTGAGTTCCTGTTGCAATAAAATCATCTGTTATCACCATTGTTGCTGGAGAAATAGAAACAGCACTAAAACCAGAAACTCTTCCTCTCCCATATCTAAATCTAAAACCCCCTGATTTCCCAGGATGTCCAAAAACAGGTCTTCCAGCAACTAAATCTTTAATATAGGTAGGAGATTCATCTGCTTTTCCTTTGTCTCTTTTTTCATGAATTTCAATATATTCTTCTAAAAAATCAAAACCAGTGGATTTAATTCCATCTTCTTTTGCTTTTTTTAATAATCTAAATCCTTTTGCAGCTTTTTGAGCTAAACCTTCGCCTAAAATCAAACAAAAACCACTTCTAAGAAAATTAGTATCAACTCTTTCTAAATTTTTATAATTAGAAACCTCTAATTTTTCAGAAGGATCTCCTGCAATTTGAATTGGAAGATTTTTAGCAAGAAATAGAGCTTCTTCTTCTGTAGGCATATATTGCAAATTAGTTATTCTTTCATGAAAATCATATAATTCTGCATATGTTCTTTTTATCTCATCTTCTGTTGGATCATATTTTGCAAATCCAAATAATTCTCTTAAATAATCTATTAAAATTAAAACTATACAAGAAGCAGTTGTTCCTGCACTTCTAATAGGTCCTGAAAAACTAGCTTCAAAATATTCTTTGCCTTCTCTTGTTCTTCTTATTTTTAAACCAGTATATCCTTCAATAGGTGAAGAAACAACCCCTAAAGTAGTGTAAGCAAAACCAACCCTTATTCCAGCATCAATAGCATCAATTAAATTTGGAAAATTACAAAATTTCTGCTTTGATATTTCTTCTGCAATCTTAAATACAACAGTAACATCTGATTTACCATATTCTTCTTCTAATTCTAAAATCCTACTAATTACATCCTCATTTATTAATTGAGGGTAAATAGTTCCAATAAGATTAACCACTTTTTCCGCCATGTTCATTGCCAAGGGAATTTCAACTTTATCAACAGGATCTAATCCTTTTGCTCTTGCTTCTTCTGCAACTTCATAAACTTTTCTAACTTCTCTTTCTAAATTTTGAAAATATTGTTGGATGTTCATTTTATTAAAATCCCTTTAATTTTCTTTGAATTTTCTTTTTCTCTATTTAAAATCTTCCTATATTCCAAAGAATCTTCTGACAATCTTTTAACTTCACCATTAACTAAAAATTTTGGATCAACATATCTAAATTTCTTATCTAAAAAAATTCCTGTGCCGTCGTCAGTTTCTTCTAAATAAAGTTTATTTTTTAATAAACTCAAACCTCTTAAAATTTCTTTATTTCCTTTTCTCTCTAATAATTCCGTTATTATATAATCTTGTCCATGAATTAAACTATCTAAAGATACAATCTTTTTTTCTATAGCTTCTCTTAATACTTCTGCTAAAAGACGATATCTCAATCTTGCTTCTTTTCCTCCCCAATGTTCTTTCTGCATATTTATATAATTTTTGGCAAATCTGTCTGCAGATTCAAAAGTTCTAAAAACAATTTCATTATTTCTAACAATTAAATCTTCTAATAATTTATCTATTTTTTTTCCTTCCATTTTAAGTTCTCTTAAAGAATAATCAATTCTATCAGCACACAAATCAGGGGCTTCTCTTTCTAATAAAGGAAATTTTTCTAATTGTGAAATTTCTCTATAATCTAAACCATAATTAGTAAGAATAGTTGGAATTTCTGAATTTTTAATAACTTCTAAATGAATTTTATCCTGATAATCTTCTTTTTTAGGATCTCCAACAGCCCAATCAATAACATGTGAAAAAGCTGTATGAGATGTGTCATGCAACAATCCTGCAACCTGTTCTTTTAATTCTGCACCCAATTTTCTTAGCAATAATAAAACTCCTAAAGAATGTTCATATCTAGTAAAACTATCTTTATGATAATATTTTGGGGGCATAAATTGAAAAACTCCTTTTAATCTTTGAAGAGATTTTGATTCAATTAAATCTAATAAAACTGCTTCTGTAATTTCTTGTTTTCCATAAACTCTATCATTGATTCTCATTCTTCCTCCTCAAAATCAAGAATTTTAACTTCTCTTGTTTTTAAATTTATCATGGGTACTTTACAATGATCTGGCTCATTTCCAAATTTTTCCTGATAAGGAGTTAAGCCCTCCCAACAAGAAATTGAAATAATCAATATATTATTGTGATATGAAACTGCGCTTTTATGGGTGTGTCCGGCAACAAAAATATCTGGAATTTTTGAAATTATTAAAGAATCGTCTTTATCTGGAAAAAATTGATTAGAGGCATGGGTTGGAGCCAAATGCCTATTTTTTAAAAGATATTTCATAATTAAATCAGGAGCATTCATTGCTTTTTTTAACATTAATTTTGAAATATTGTTTGCATAATATTGAAAACTAAAACCATGATATGTTAAAACATCAAAACCAGAAAAATTCTCATTTGCTCCAATATTTACATTACAAGGATTAGTAGTTAATATAACATTTTCTAAATCATAAAGAGGCCAAGCATATTTTTCATCTAAAAGAGGCTGAGGCTCCATTAATCTAACTCCATCATGATTTCCAGGAGAAATTATAATTGATATTTCTTTTCTAATATTTTTTAATAAATTTGCTAAACTTAAAAATTGCTCTTCTAAATTAGGAATTTCTAAGTCTTTTTCTTGGTTAGGATAATTTCCTATCCCAGTTACTAAATCTCCAACAATAAATAAATATTTTATATTTTCAACTTCTGGAGTATCTGGAACTTTTCCATTAAGATAATCTATAAATTTTAAAAAACTTTTTTTTAAAAACCGTTTGCTTCCAAAATGTAAATCTCCTATAAATAAGGCATATTCTTCTTTGTCTGATTTTTTTCTTTCAGAAAGAGATGAATCTGGAAAAACAATATCATTTACAAATATTATTTCTCTATTTCCAGAGCCTTTAATTCCAATTACAGAATCTAAAGTAACTTCTTCTGCTTTTTCATAAATTTCTTTTTTATTTGAATTTACAACTACTTTGATTTTTCCAGTAAAATCTTCTATTTCAAACAACAAATTCTTATTTTTTGTGACTCTTTTATCTATCACCATCCCTATAACTGAAAATCCCTGCCTGTTTCCATATATTTTTCCTATTGAAATCAAATTATTTAATTGGGGGCTCTCTTGTAAAAAATTTCTCATTTTATTAAATCTGCCTCTAAAATATTCTACAAAATCCTTGACTTCTATTTTTTTTCCAATATTTAAAGGAATTGGAAAAACTTTCACATTTGATCTTTCTTTTGCTTTTTGATGGTTTTTTTCTGAAAATTTGTTTTTTGGAACAACTTCTTTAGAAATCTCGATTTCTAATCCTAATTTGATTTTTAGTTTCTCTAATTTTTTCTGGCTTTGCTCTGGAAGAGAAGAAAAAACATCAATTGCTCTTTCTTTATCTTCAAAAATTTCACGAGTTATGATTTTCCTTTGAGTTGTATTTTTAACATTCTCTAAAATTAACTTTGCAGATTCTAAATCCCCTGTCTCAGAAAGAAGATTTAATACTTCTTCATCTAATAAAAAACCCTTTTCTAAGCAAAATCGTACCAACGCCTTATTCATTTTATGAATTACCTATAATCTAAAGAATCTTCAATTATTTTTTTAGCTTTTGAGAGAATATTTCTTGAAATAGCTAATTTAATTTCTCTCATTCTTCCTCCCCTTCCTTTAGAAATAACTCTTACATTGATGATTCCTAACATATCAAATTCTTGAATAATATCACTAACTCTTCTTTGAGTCAAAACTTCTAATTTATTCTTAATGCACAAATCCTGATATAAATTATAAACATCTCCTGTAAAAATAGGCCCGTCTTTTTGTTTTTCATTTAATTGAATAATTGAATATAAAACAAGCTGAAATTGCTTTGGTTCTGTTGTTATTACATCTAAAATCTTGTCTCTTTCTATTTTTTCATTTGCTTCATCTAAATGTTTTAATAAAACTTTATTAGAATTGTCTCTCTCTGCTAATTCTCCTGCTATTCTTAATAAATCTAAAGCTCTTCTTGCATCTCCATGTTCTCTTGCTGCAAAAGCAGCACATTTAGCAACAAGTCCTTCTGTCATTACTCTTTCTTTAAAAGCTCCGCCACATCTTTTATTTAAAATATCTTGTAATTGAAGAGCATTATAAGGAGGAAAAACAATTTCTTCTTCAGATAAAGAACTTCTAACTCTGGGGTCTAATTCATCTAAAAAAGTTAAATTATTGCTTATCCCTATTATACATATTTGTGCTTTTGAAAGTTCAGAATTTAATCTAGTTAAATTATATAAAAAATCACTAGAAATCTTCTTAATTGTTTGGTCAATTTCATCTAAAATTAAAACAACTAATTGTTTTTTAGAATCAATTATTTCTATAAATTTAGAATAAACTGCTTGAGTTGGCAACCCAGTAGCAGGTATTTCTTCTCCAAATTGCTTAATAAGTTCTGCTAAAATTCTATATTCTGTATCTGATATTTTTTTTAATTTACAATTCAAATATTCTATTCTAACTTCAAAATCAGAGTCTTTTTTTATTCTTTTTAGTATCTCATCCCGCACATATTGAACTGAAAGAGTCTTTCCTGTTCCTGTTTTGCCATATAAAAATAAATTACTCGTTCTTTCTCCTCTTAAAATAGGTGCTAAAATAGATGCTATTTGTTTGATTTGCTCTCCTCTATGGGGTATTTCTTCTGGCTTATAATTTATTTGTAAAAGAGATTTATTCTTAAAAATGCTATTTCTATCAAAATTGTCAAAAATTGAATCTAATTCTTTATTCATTATACTCTCCCACGTTTATTTCCTATGGAAAATAAATTTTAATTGTGATTTTCCACGATAAAAAATTAAATTATTATATAAACAATTATAACTACTAAAAAAGAAAAACACCCCTATTTCTAATGGAAATAAAAAATTTTTAAATTTTTTTGAAAAATTTAGTAATTGATATTATTTATATACTCCAATATATCTTTCACAAAGCATACTTTGCTACATATTATTTATTTACTTAATAATATATTGTATATACTTAATAACATATTTTATATTATATATATTTGAATATATGCTTTTAATTATCTTCTTTTATTTATTATTAACTGCTAATTTACTTATTTTTTTTATTTTGTTGCTTTTTTATTTATTATTAACTCATTTATTTGCTCTTTTTTATTTATTAATACTCTTTACTATTGTTATTATTTTAATTATTATCTTTTTTGTTCTTTTTTCACTCTATAACTTGATTATTATTATTATTATTATTATTATTATTATTATTATTATTATTATTATTATTATTCTATAGTATACAAATACATATAAAATAATTAAAAATCCAAAAAATTTAAAATTTCTTTTTAAATGTTTCCATATGAAATCAAAGGGTCACTGTCTAATAAAATATCATTATAATAACAAATTCAATAATTATACTACCCATAATCTAATAAATATATACTCTTAAATCTATTTAAGTTTACAGAAAAATTTATAAAGATTTTACCTCTAAAATTGATATGCAAAGCAATAAGAATCCTTTTAATGCACTTGTAGGAAAGATGATTGTTACTAAGGAGGGTAAAAGATTGGGTTTTGTTAAAGACATAACCTTTGAAACAAGATCAGGAGAATTAATTAATGTGGTTGTTAAAGATTCTACTGTATACACAAAAAATCTAAATTTAGAAAGAACACCCTCAAATGAATTATTAATTCCTTATAGTGCAATAATCGCTATTGGAGATTTTGTAATTGTTTCTGAGGAAGATTTAATATAACAACACAAATATTTAAATACTGATATTTCAACTTAATAATTATGAAATTAATGGGGTTTAATTTTACAAAAATACAAGTAGAAAAGTTTAAAGACAGGGTAGAAAACCTCAAAATAGGCACTAGAATTGATGTTTCTGAGATAAAAGAAGCAAAAGCAGGAATTTTAAAGACAAAAGACGAGATTTTAATTATAAAATTTTTATTTGGATTAGATTATGAGCCTAAAATGGCTAAATTAGATTTAGAAGGTAATTTAATACTTTCTGTAGATTCTAAAAAAGCAAGAGAAATTTTAAAAGATTGGAAAAATAAAAAAATGTCAGAAGATTTTAAAATAACTATTTTTAATTTAATTTTAAAGAAATCAACTTTAAAAGCACTACAATTGGAAGAAGAAATGAGCTTGCCAATACACATGCAATTACCTAGCTTGAAAATAGATGAAAAAAAGAAATAATTTCTACAAATGTTTAAAAAATCCTTAAACTTAACTCATTAATGAAGATATCAAAAGAAAAAAGAGAAAAAATTTCTGAGCAAATTTTATTGTTTTTGTATTCTGTAAATCCAAAACCCATTTTCACATTACATATAGCAAAAGAATTAGCAAGAGACGAGGAATTTACTAAAAAAATACTTTTAGATTTAAAAAACAAGAAATTGGTTTTAGAAATAAAGAAAAACCCCCAAGGAAAAGAATATAAGAGAAGATCTCGGTGGAGGCTTAGTGAAAAAACATATCAGGCATATAAACAAAGCCAATAAACAAATTCCAATTAATATATTAAATCATCTTAAAGTTTTTATAGTTCTTGTAGTTATTTTTTAAATGGATCTTATAAAAGAAGCATTTGATAGAGTAAGAGAGGATATTAATTTTTTAAAACAAGAGTCAGCCAATCTTAGAAAAGGGTTAATAGAAACAAGAGAAAGAATGATAGAAATTTGTGATATTCTTAAAGAAATAGAGAAAAAAGTAGAATTCTTGTCTTCGACACAAGATTCTCAAAATTCGACACTTTTAGCATACCCTTCGACACATAAGTACCCTTTAGAACCTTTAAAACCCCAAAATTTAGCTATTTCCATAGGAAATCAAGGGGTTTCGACAGACAGACAGACAGACAGACAGACACACAGACAGACACAAAATAAGCCAAAAAACAAGGAAGAGGGGGTTGAAAATAGAAAAAATATCTCCAGAGAGATTTTTGAAGATAAAGAAAAATCTTTTGAAAATGCCCTTGAAATTTTAAATTCTCTTGATGATATAAAAAAAGAAATTCGTTTAAAATTCAAAAGATTAACAGAACAAGAGATTTTGATCTTTTCCACAATATATCAAATACAAGAAGAAAAGGGTTATGCGAACTATAAGCTCATAGCAGAAAAACTAAAATTAACAGAAAGTTCTGTTAGAGATTATGTTGGAAGATTAATAAAAAAAGGGATTCCCGTCGAGAAAAAGAAAATAAATAACAAATTAATCACTCTTTCTATTTCAGAAAAACTAAAGAAAATAGCCCCTCTATCAACTATTTTACAGCTTCGCGATCTCTAAATCTCTTTTAAGAGTTAATCGTCTAAAAGGATAAGTATAATTATCTCTCACTTTTTGATTTTTAGAACACTTTTTTGAGTATTTTTTCTCACTTTTACTGTTTTTTTACTATTTTTTCTATGTTTTTTCTGTTTTTTTACTCTTTCTAACCCTTACTTTTGATTTTTTCAGCATTTTTTCTTTTATGTTTTCAGGTATAAATACTCTTTTTTTCCCATTTTCTTCAACAAGCTCTTCAATTAATCCTTCACTTTTTTGTCTTATTGAATTTACTTGGCCCCTTATAGTTGATTTCTCTTTCCCCAACATTGCTGCAAGATCATGATAGCTTAATTTCATATCTGTGTTTAAAAGAATCCATAAAATTGCTCTTTCTGTTATTGAAAAATGCTCTAAATTTGGTGTTTGGACAGGTGTTTGAACACCTGTTTGGACAGCATAAACAGCTGTTTGTTTGCCTTTTTTAGGTTTAGGTGTTTTAAACACCCCTGGGATTTGGGCTTCATTCATAATATTAAATACATTTTTTAATCCTTCTATCTCTTCATTCATCGACGATAAAATCTCTTTTACATCTTTTAAGTCATCTTTTAAAGAATTACTCTCAGAATCAAGATGTTTAATCCATTCTGTAACACTAGAAACATCTTTTTTTACAGCCTCAAAACCTTTTTTTGTATCTTCTTTTAGGTTTTCAACCTCTTTTTTCCTAAAAATCCAACCAAACATAATAATATTTTGTTTATTTAAGTTTAAATACTTTTTGTTTTTCGACGACAAAATTTTAAATTTTAAATCAAGCAAATTCCAAAAATTTTAACTAAAATAAAGCAAAAAAATGAGAAAAATGCCCTTACAAACAGCTGTTTGTCTCAAAAATTAATGAAAAACACCCTGTTTAAACACCTCTAAACAGCATAAACACCTGTTTATACTAAAATATGCACCAAGTTAACCAAAATTCACATATGTTAAAGAAATTTTATAAATAAACTTTATTTAATTAAATAATAAAAATGAGGAAAAAAATTAGCAGATATTTTTCAAGAAATGGATATAGAAGAGAATTTAGGCATGAGCTTAGATTATTGATTATAGTGACTCTTGGTTTTACAATTGGTTTTACATGGAGAGAAACAATATTTGATTTTTCATGGGCTTTTATACAATGGCTCACTCATGCAGAAAAAGCACCAGCCCTTAGTGCATTAACTTCAATTTTTATTACTTTAGTTTGTATTGGATTAATTTACTTAACCTCTTATCTATTAAAAGACACATCAGGAGAAGATCAATCTTAATTTTTATTATTTCTCTTAGTGCTTATAAGAGATTCAAATTAAATTATTAAATTAAACTTAGGTAACCTAAGTGCACAATCTTTGCAGGCCAATAAAAAATTGATTCAAAAATATGTCTCAAAAAACACATAAATTCTTAAAAAAGATGAATTATTTAGATAAAAGACAATGGAAAACATAGCTGGACAAGAAATAGTACTTGGATTATATAAAATAAATGCTTATTTTAATTTAGAAACACTTGAACTTTATATAGTGCAAGAAAAAGAAGGGAAATTAATTGCTATAGATATGAATGGCAATTCTTTTTCAATTGAAGACCCTGGCTTTTATGATAGAAGAAGAAATCCTACTAGTTCTGGAGCTTTAGATTGTTTTGATTTAATTTCAATAGGAAAAAGAGATTATACATCATTAAAGACAAAACTTATAAAATCTCAAAAAAGAGTTTCAAAACTTTTACAAATGTTAGAAAATCACAAACCTAACCTTAGTGAACTTCCTCATCCAGATGCTATTGAAGAAAAAGACTATAATGACCATGTAAATCAATCTGAATAGCACTAATTTCTATAAATTCAACGACATAAGGCAAAAAGTTCGTACAATATACCTTATGCGAACCTCAAAAAAGAGCTTATTTTAAGGTTTCTGAAAGCTTTTTATATTTGTTTTAACTAGATATGCTATGAAAAAGAAAAAATGGGGGGTATTAATTTTATTAATTATTGCTTTAATTCTTGCAGCTAGGTTAGTTATTATTGCAGATTCATGGGTTTGTGATAATGGAGAGTGGATTAAAAAAGGAAGTCCACAATCTGAAAAACCAACAAGTTATTGTGTTGATGGAGAAATTAATAATTTTAAAGAGTGTGTAGCAGCTGGAAATCCAATCATGGAAAGTTATCCAAGAAAATGTAATGCCAATAATCAAACCTACACAGAAATAATTGAAAATTTTTGCACAGGAGAGATTCCAGAAGTTTGCATGAATCTTTATGAGCCTGTTTGTGGATATCCCTTAGAGAAAACTTTTAGTAATTCTTGCTTTGCATGTCAAAATTCAGAAGTAGTTTATTGGGTTAAAGGAGAGTGTTTATGAAAAATAAAAACCACCAGCGGGTTTTTATGAATCCTGCAACCTTTAAAGAAAAATGAAAAATAAAAAAGTAACTATTTTATCAATTATTGCATTAATTTGCATTGTTTTAGCAATACTAATAGATTGGTTATTTCTTATACCTGCAGTTATAATTATGATAATTAATCAAAGAGAATTAATAAAAAAGAAAAAATAAATTAAATTCAGCTTTATTCTTGTTTTTCTGTAAATTCTTCCTTAGGTTCTTCTACTTTTTCAACAGGTTTTTCTTCAGCTTTAGGCTCTGACTTTGGCCTTTCTTCTAAGGGTCTAGCTTCTTTTACTTTTAGTTCTCTACCTTCGATATTTTTGTTATTCATTTCTGCAAGAGCTTTATCAGCATCAGCTTCATTAACAAAAGTAACAAAACCAAAGCCTCGAGATCTTCCAGTGAATTTGTTTGCCATCACAATTGCATCTTCTATTTTCCCATAAGGAGAAAAAACTTCTTTCAATCTTTCTAGAGTAACACTAAAAGGCAAGTTTCCCACATAAATCTTTTTACTCATCTTCGAACCTCCTTGCAATTCTATTGAGAATTATATTCAAAACCCAATACTGCAGATTCATTTTCTAAAATAAATTCGAAAAAAGAGTATTTAAGCCTTTATATCCCAAAAGGGAGACAAAAGATATTTAAACAAAGTTCGCATAACCATTTAATGAAAAGGGGAATTAAAGCAATTGTTTTTGATGTTGGAGGTGTTTTGGCTCTTCCAATTAATCCAATAAAAGTAGAAAAAGGAAGGCAAATTTCTGGGGTACATTCAATAATTGCAAGAAAACTAGGAATTTCTTTAGATCAATGGTTTGATTCAATAGATACTATTTATGCAAAATCAATTGAAGGAAAGAGTTCTAAGGAAAAAGTTTTAGAAATAATCTCCAAAAATGTTAAAACTTCTGAGAAAAATTTAAAAAAAATAATTCTTAAATCATATAAAAAAAAATTTAAACAAAACAAAGAGTTGTTCAAAAAAGCATTTGAATTAAAGAAAAAAGTATATAAAATAGCTGTTTTATCAGATCAATGGCCTTTTTCTAAAGAAGCATTAATGCCTCCAAAACTTTATAGAAGATTTGATGAAGTTGTTGTTTCTTGTGATGTTGGAATTAGAAAGCCAAATCCAAAAATATATAAATTTTTATTAAATAAATTAAAACTTAAACCAAATCAAGTTCTTTTCATTGATAATCAAGAGTGGAATATTAAACCAGCAAAAAAATTAGGAATAAAAACTCTTCTTTACAAAAATAACAAGCAATTGTTTAAAGAATTAGATAAAATAGGAATATGACTCCTAAAGAATTTTTAGAAAAGCTTGAAATTGAATTAAAAATTTCAAAAAATTCAGAATATACTATAAAGAATTATCTTAACTATAATAAAATTTTATTTGGTTTTACAAAAAAACAACCAGAACAAATAACAGAAAATGATATTAAAAAATATATAGCAGAGAAATTAAATGAAAATTCTTCGTCGTCTGTAATTTTATTTTTGTCAGCATTAAAGTATGGTTATTCAAATATTTTAAAAAATGATATAACAAAAGATATTAAGAGGCCAAAAAGAGAGAAAAAACTTCCAACTGTTTTAACAAAAGAAGAAATAAAAAAACTTTTTGAAGTTTTAGAAACAAAAAAATCAAAATTAATGGTTTCTCTTATGTATGCTTGTGGAATGAGAGTCTCTGAATTAATTAATTTAAAAATAAAAGACTTAGATTTTGAAGAGAGAATAGGACATATTCGTCAGGCAAAAGGAAAAAAAGACAGAATTTTCAATATTCCTGATTTTTTATTTAGAAATTTAAAAAAACAAGCAGAAAAACAAAGAGAAGAAAATAGTGAATATCTTTTTTCAGGTCCAAAAGGAAAATTATCGTCGAGAAATTTACAAAAAATAGTTTCAAATGCAGCTAAAAAAGCAGGAATAAAAAAAGATGTTCATTGTCACACCTTAAGGCATAGTTTTGCAACACATTTATTAGAAAACAATACAGATATAAGAAAAATACAAGAATTACTTGGCCATGCAGATTTATCAACAACCCAAATTTACACACACATATCAACAGAAGAATTAAAAAAAATAAAATCTCCTATTGATAGTTTATAAAATGAAATGCCCAAAATGCGGATATGAATTTGAAGAAGAAAAAGAGAATCGGGGAGAGATTCAAAAACAAGGAATGGAAACTAAAGCAGCAAAAGGAAAAATAATGTCTAGGCCTGCTTTTGGATATAAAATAGAAAACAATCAATTAATTCCTGCTCAAAACTCAGAAGAAGTTAGAGAAATATTTGAAGAATTTTTAAATGAGAAAATTTCTCTTTCTCAATTAGCAAAAAAACATAATCTTTCTGTAAATGGTTTAAAAAAAATTTTAACTAATTTCACATATCTAGGAAAAGTAAAATTCAATAATCAGATTCACCAAGGAAACCATGAACCAATTATCTCCTCAACATTATTTAATCATGTTCAAAACAAGTTAGAGAAAATAGGTGTTAAAAAACCCTAACGTTTAGAACTTTGTCTCTTTTTTCGTGCTTTACTATCTCCTGGTTTGTATGCTTCTTTTCTACGAACATCTGCCACAAGAAGGTTTCTATCATAATCTAAATAAGCTTTATTTAGAGATTCATTATTTGCAAATTTTACAATTGCTTTTGCTAAAGCAAGCCTAGCTGCCTCAATTTGCCCTTTTTCACCCCCTCCAAAAACCCGAATATTAACATCAAAATTTAAATTTCCTAAAATTTTTTTAGCAATTCTCAATGGTTCTTCTATTTTTAATTTATCAAACATTTGAAGATTTGAATAATTTTTTTTATTAATACTTATTTTTCCAGAGCCTTTTTCAATAATTGCTCTTGCTACAGCACTTTTTCTTTTTCCAGAAGTAATTATTTTATTTGTCATTTTTTGAAATCTTTTTTACATTAATAAATTTATTTGGTTTTTCTTTTCCTGCTTTAATTGTTTTTGAATTTTCAAATTCTTTTGGAATTCCAACATAACATTTTATTTTTTTGAAAGCTTGTTTTCCTCTTCCAAATCTGTGTTCTGGAAGCATTCCCCTTATAGTTCTTTTAACAATTTTCTCACTAGATTTTGGATGTTTTGGTCCTTTTTGACTGCTCCCAACCCTGCTTCTTTTTTCTTTATATTCTTTTTCTATATTTCTTTTATTTCCTGTAATAATTACTTGATCACAATTTAAAATAACAATTTCCTCTCCTTTTAAGGCCTCTTTTGCAGTATAACTAGCTAATCTTCCTAATATTGCTCCTTTTCCATCAATTATTTTCATTTTAAAATTTTTACTCCTTTTGCTTCTGGATTTTTTTTAACTTCTTCTAATATAGTTGATATTTCTGAACCAGATTTTTTAATTTTTTCTCTTGCTTTTTCTGAAAAATCTAATGCAACGACCTTTATCTTTTTATCTAATTCTCCTTGAGATAAAATTTTTCCAGGAACAATAATTGTTTTTTCATTTCCAATCAGAGAATTTAGTTTTTCTAGATTTAAATTAAGTCTTTTTTTTCTAGAACTTGAAAGAATTTCTGAAACTTTTAGCCATTTATCATTCTTCTTACAAGCGATTATTGTTTCAACTAATTTTAGATTTGTTTTTCTTTGTAATTGTTTTTCTATTTTTGATTTTGATTTCATTTTTAACATGTCTTTGAAAAATAATTGCTAGAAAATTTTAATTTTCTTTGTAATTGTTTTTCTATTTTTGATTTTGATTTCATTTTTAACATGTCTTTGAAAAATAATTGCTAGAAAATTTTAATTTTCTTTGTAATTGTTTTTCTATTTTTGATTTTGATTTCATTTTTAAATTATTTTTGATTTTATCTTATTTTAACGAGAAAAATTATCCCGCTAAACGCGATTAACTCGCAGGTAAAAGTTTGAACATTATTTGATTTATAAAGTTTATGCAGGGAACAGGATTCGAACCTGTGTAGGCACTAAGCCAACAGCTCTTGAGGCTGTCCTGTTTGACCACTCCAGCACCCCTGCTAGAATAAAAATACAATCAATTCCCCATATAAAAAGCTTTAGAATTCCTATTTAGAAGACATTTTCTTTAAGCTTTTATTTCTTTTATAAGTAATTAAAGCTCTCATAAAAATTCCAAAAAAGGCAGTTGTGAAAAAAGAAAATAAAACATAAACTAAAATAGGATGAGTCATAACAGGGTCTTTAAGAAGATTTCCTGTTATAAAAAGAGCAAGAGCACTGTTTTGTAAACCAACTTCAATTCCAATTGTTGCAGAACTTCGAGTTGTTATTTTAAAGGCTTTAGAGATTAAAAATCCTCCAAATAAAGAGGTAAAATGAAGAATCAATAAAGCAGGTAAAAGCAAAAGAACAGAATCTAAAGTTATTCCAGAACCTCCTGAGCCTTCACTACCAAGAAATTTAATTAAAAAAACAAACGCAAGCAAAATTATACTTACATATTTCATTATTTTTTCTAATTTTAAAGAAAAAGTTTCTTTTTTATTTCTTAAAAACATTCCTATTGAAACAGGAATTAAAATTAAAAGAAGAAGATTAAGAATTGTTTTCAAAATAGGAAGGGGAATACTCTGCCCATTTCCAAGATAATAATTTAAGAAAATATTTGAAAGAACAGGAATACTAATAAGAGTGATAATGCTTCCTAAACTAGTAAGAACAATAGAAAGGGGGACATTTAATTTAACTAAATAAGAAATAAAATTTGAAGTAGTCCCTCCAGGACAAATTGCCAAAATTAAAATTCCAATTTCAATTGAAATCGGCAAATCAAATAATTGTAAAAGAAGAAAGGCCAATAGAGGAAGAAAAATTAATTGAGAACCTAATCCAATAAAAACTTTTTTTGGTTTTTTAATAATTCTTTTAAAATCAGGAAAATCTATAGATAATCCAATAGTAAACATAATTAGAAAAAGTGCCAAACCAATCAAAAAATCAACAATCATAAAATTAAAAATAAATTTACTTATTTATATTTTCTTATTTTCCTATTTTTTTAGAAATTTCTGCTAAATCTTTTTTTAGAAATTCCATTGATTTTTTGAATATTTCTTCAATTCCTAATTGACCAAAAGATTCTATTGTAATTAATAAATTTTTTGTAGGATTTATTTTTATTCCTTCTTTTCCTATTTTTTCACAATATTCTTCACAAGCACCACAAAAATCACATTTAAAATCCTCTTCAACAAGAATTTTTCCATCCTTTAATTTTAGAATTCCTTTAGGGCAACTTGAAATCACTTCTTTTGGACAATTTTTATCAACTTTTATTTCAAAAACATTTCTGTAAAATATTAACCCAGGAGAAAATTTTGAATGTTCACTGCCTTTTCCCTTTTTAACTATTGCAGTAAAACTAATCTCTTGACCTTTGTCCAATAAAGTAATTGGAATTTTTTCATAAACAACTTTTATATCTCCTTTTAGTTCTTCAGAATATACTGTTCCTTCTTTTTTCACATTAAGTTTTAATTTTTCCCCATCTTTTCCAGAATTTTTTAGAGGAATTAATCCAACTCTATGTGCAATTGTTTCATCATATAAAGGAGAATCATTTTTAGAAATTTCTAATTCATCTACAGCAAGAACTGGAATTTGATTTACATATCTTCTAATAGAATTTAATAAAGTTTCATCTGCTTCTAATATAAAGTTCATTTTGTTTTCTTTTTTTTCTATAATCTCCATTTTAAAATATTAAAAAATAAGTATTTAAACTCTTCTTCCTCTTCTTCCCCCTTTTTTCTTTGGCCCCCCTCTAGGAATTCTTGTTGTATCAAGGATATTCAAAATTTTGAAGCCTTCTCTAGAGAGACTTTTAATTATTGCATGTGCTCCAGGCCCAGGAGCAGGATTTCTAGTTTTTGCTCTTATTCTAATATATAAAGATTTAATTCCTTTTTCTTTTAGACTTTCACTGATTCTTTTAGCAATAAACATAGCAACAGTTGGATTTGCTTTAAGTCTGTCATGTTTAGTAACCATTCCTCCTGTTACTTTTGCAAGAGTTCTTCCAGACATATCAGTAGCATGAACTAAAGTATTATTAAAAGAAGCATAAATATTGAGAACAGCCTCTATATTTTTTTCTTTTTTCATCTTTTTTTCTTTTATTTTTTTAGAATCTTCTTTTTCTTCAGTCATTTTTTTCTTTAGATATTTCTTTTAATTCTTTTTGATTCTCTTGTTCAGGAATTTTTTCAGAGATTTTAATTTTTTTCTTTTTTTCTTTTAAACTGATTTTATTTTCGATTTCTACAGGAACAATATATGAAGGACTATCAACAATTCTCCCATCTACGAAAATTTTTTTATGAACTATTAATTGTCTAGCGCTTTTTGGAGTTGTTGCTAATTTTTTTCTTACAACAATTGTTTGCAATCTTCTATTTAAATAATCTTTTTTATCCAAAGATAAAATATCTGCAATTGAATTTACTTCTAAGCCCTTCTTTTTTAATCTTTGAAACAGGGCTTTTTGTTCTTCTTCAGAAGAGCCAATTAATTTTTTAGCTTTTTCTCTTATAGATTTAATCTGTGAATCTGCTTTCCATATTTCTTTTTTATTTTTTAAACCATATTCTTTTTTGAGGATTGCCTCTTCATTTATTCTAGTTTTATCAAAAGGTCTTTTTGGTTTTGAATATTTTTTATGCTTTCTTTTCATATTTAAACGCGTTACCGTGACTCATTATTACATGAGTGTTTAATTGCTTGAAAACCCCGAAAACCAATGGTTTTCGTAGCACCAAAAATTTCTCTTGCAAATTTTTTAGTGTCTTAATTTTCATTGTGTTTTCTTTGTTTTCTTTTTAATTCCAACACCTTTACTTCTATTTTTTCTAAAGTTACTTCTTGTTCTTTGTCCTCTTGAGGGAAGCCCACTAGCGTGCCTATATCCTCTATAACTTTTTATTTTTTTAAGTCTTTTAATATCAAAATCTTTTCTTAATTCTAGTTCAGAGCTTGTCAAATGTTTGTCTTCTCCTGTTTCAAGGTCATTTCTTCTATTTTTTAAATAAGAAGGTATTTGAGAATTTTTTATAAAATCTGATATTTTTGCAATTTCTTCTTTTGTCAAAGAGCCAATTTTTCTATTTTTATCAAGATTTAAAGCCTCGCAAATAGCATTTGATAAAGCCCAAGAAATTCCTTTAATATTAGTTAATCCAGGATAAATTTTTACTTTTCCTTCTATATCTTTTGAAGCAATTCTAATTATTTTTTCTTCATATTCTGAATTTAATTTTTCTTTTTCACTAACCATTTTAATTAAATAAATTATATCTTTCTAAAGTTGTTAATTCAATAAACAATCTTTTTTCAATTGCTTTTTCAGGATCTGGAAGATTTTGAATTCGCTTTTTCATCTCTTCAAAACTTCCAAATTCTTTTTCTTCTCTTTTCTTTAGAATTTCTTGCATATGTTTTTTACCTATTCCTGGAAGAAGTTCTATTTGATGAACTCTTTTATTTATGGCATCTGATTTATTAAAAAAATCTACAAATTTTTTAGAATTTTCTTTAATTAGAGATTTTATAAATTCTTTTAATTGTTCTTTTGCAGTTTCAGTTAATTTTTCTCTTCGCAATCTTCCTAAAATATAGTATATTTTATCTCTTTTTCCTTCTCCAATATAAACTTTTTCACCTAGATTAAGAGAAATTCCTCTTCTAGGAACTAATTCTAAAAGAGTTAGATTTGTAGAACCTATAGCTTGGGCTAAAGGCATCATTCTTTTCTCCAAAGGATATCCATTTGGTAAATATTCTAGTATTATTGCATGTTCTTCTTTGCTCATTTTTATTATTTGAATTCTTTGATAACTTCCAATATTCTTTTGATTTCATCTTCGTTTAAATTAGCATCAAAAACAATTTTATTCACTTCTTCATTATTTTCTGGAAGAAAATCTATTAGTTTAACAATAGAACTTTCATTTAATTTAATTAAATTTAAATTCTGAAGTTTTTTCTTTAATTCTTTAGCTTCTTTAGGAGTTAATTTTGTGAATTTTTTTATAAAGCCAATTATTTCTTTTCCTTTTTCATCCTCTTTTTTCAAATATTTCAAAGCTTCTGCCATACTTAAAGCTTCACTATTTTTTATCATTTTTATTCTCCTTAACCTGTTTCTTTATTTGTTTTATTTTTTTTAAGTGTATTGGTTCAATTAAAAATTTTTTTTCTTTATTTTGGTCTTTAATTTTAACTATGTAGGATTTTCCTCTTTTTTCTTCAATTATTCCTGTTCTTCCTTGTAATCTTAAAGGAAAAGAGGATTTAATTGATTTTTCTTTAGCAATAGCTACAGAATCTCCTTTTTCAAATTTTTGGAAATATTTGCTAAGTTGTAGTTTTCCACGTGTTCTAATTGATTTTCTTTTAACCATAATCTACTCAGAAAAATTCTATTTAAAAAACTATCTAATCAAAATACAGGTTTAAAGTCTCTAATTTCATCAACTCTATTGTGACATAAATCTCCATTGTTTTTTGCATTATTCATGTTCTCAACAATTGCATTGAACATTTTTTCACCCCAAACTCCTTTTCCACATTTTTCACAAAAGTCTATTACACTTTCGTCAGGAATTTCAATTCCACAATATATGCATTTTTTAGTCATTTCCACCAATTTTTAATTTAAGAATTAGGAAAGCCAGGTTTCTTTTTAAAGATTTGTATTTTGTTTTTAGAAATTATTCATATCTTAAGGCATCAGCAGGCTTAAGTTTTGAAGCTTGCATTGCAGGAAGAATTCCAGAGAGAGTTCCAACCACAAAAGAAAAAGCTAAAGCACCAAAAATAAGATATCCTGAAATATGGGCCTGCAATAAACTACCAAAACCACTTGTACTTAAAGCATATTCAACTCCTTTAGCTAATCCAATTCCAATCCCAATTCCTATTGCACCTCCAACAAGACCCAGTAAACCAGATTCAAACAAGAATATTAATAATATGTCTGAATTTTTAGCACCAACTGCTTTCATTGTTCCAATTTCTTTTGTTCTTTCAATTACAGCCGTATACATTGTATTCATGATTCCAATTCCCCCAACAATTAGAGAGATTGCTGCTATTCCAACAAGAACTGCTTGCACAACGCCAAAGATATTTTGAAAACTTTGCAATAGTTGCTCAGATGTTTGAACATCAAAAGTTTCTTGATCTTCTTTTTCATCTCTAAAGCTTCTTAATTTCCTTTCAATTGTTTCAGCAACTTTTTCAGGAGGGTATCCTTCTTCTGTTTTAGCCATTAGATATCCTAATTCCTCTCCTGTTCCTAAAAGTTCTTTTGCAATATCTTTTGAAATATAAACACTAGAATCATCATATTGGTTTCCTATCTTGTCTACAATTCCTATCACTTTAAATTCTTGTTTTTCAATAATAAGAGTATCTCCTATTTCTATTTCTCTTTTCCAAATATCACCATATCCATGATCATAACCAACCACAACTTTATATTTGTCTTCTGGCCTTATCCATCTTCCGGCTTTTATTTCAAAACTTTGAATTTCAGACATTAATTCAATGTCTTCAGAATCCATTCCAATGAGATAGCTTATTTTAGTTTCTTTTTTAAATTCTATTTGGCTCACTCGATAAATCATTCCTATTGCCCATTCAACACCTTTTATTTCTTGTATAACTTCTAAATCCTCTTCTGTTAATGCAAGTGAAGCACTACCTCCTCCAGGAGGTCCAAAGCTTTTAGATTGAATCATGATTTTATCTTTTCCAAGTTTTTCAAATTCTTCATTAATATAATCTTGCATTCCTTGTCCCAAAGAAATCAGAGCAACAACAGCAGCAATACCAATGAAAATCCCAATCATAGTTAGCCAACTTCTTAATTTTCTTCTTTTAAGATTATTAAATGCAAGAAAGAAATAGTCTTTCATTGTTTACCTCCTTTTCTTTTTTAATTTTTTCTTTCTAATAATCCTATAAACAATATATCCAATAATTACTAGAGTAATAATTACTGGAACAAAAATTTTTGGTTTTTTAGCAAGCCCTAATTTTACAGCTTCTTTGAAAGAATAAGTTTTCAAAACTAAATTTGCAGTTTCACTAAATTCTTTATTAGTATAATCTCTATAAGTCAAATCTACTCGAAGAGTTATTGAATTAGGAGCATTTTCACTGACAATTACATCATATTCTACATTATCAAAATCATCACTATCAACATCCCCAATATATTGTTCTCTTTCATTTAAAAACTTTAAACCAGTTGCGTCATTTATAGTAACATATAAAAATTTAACATCAGACAATCCAGAATTAATTATTTTTAATGTAACTAGTTCTTCTTTCCCTCTTATTAATACAACAGAATCATCTAAAGAAACTTTTAATTCTGGTTCTGAATTAACTGTAACACTAATTAGTTCAGATTTTTCATTACTTAGAATATTACTTCCATTTTCATAATTATAACTTATTTCCACAGGTATTTTATAAATTCCAGTAGAAGTTTCTGGAAGAGTTATTAATTTAAACTTAAAATCTTCTTTATCTCCTTCTTCTAACTCTTCTAAAAATTTTTCAGAACTTGATTGATAGGGTGCAAAAGGGACATCTGTTCCCAAAAGATTTAATTTAACATTAAGATTTGTGATATCATAATCAAAAATATTTTCAATTTCTATTAGAACATCTATTATTTCTCCTGGAGCAACTTCTTTAGGAGAACTTGAAACATCAGTTATAGATATTGCAACCACGAAGTTAAGACTAATAAAAATCATGCAAAGCGCAATTAAACTTTTTTTGTTCATTTTCTGTTTTCTAATTTCCCATCTTTCATTTTTAAAACTTTCGATGCATATTTAATTAAATTCAAATCATGTGTAACTAGAATTATTGTTTTTCCTTTTTTATTTAATTCTTTAAGCAAATCCATGATTTCTAAACCAGTTTTACTATCTAAATTTCCAGTTGGTTCATCTGCTAAAATTATATCTGGATTATTTGCTAATGCTCTTCCAATTGCAACTCTTTGTCTTTCTCCACCAGAAAGTTCATTAGATAAATGGTCTCCTCTATGAGATAATCTAACACTTTTTAGAATTTCTTCAATTCTTTCTGATTTTTCAGCACCACTAACTTTTTGAAACATCATTGGAAGCCCAATATTTTCTTTTGCAGTTAAAGTAGGAATTAAATTAAAAGTTTGAAAAACAAATCCAATTTTTTTACCTCTTAATTGAGCTAAATCTGATTCACTATAATCCTCAATATTTTCGCCCCCTAAACAGACTTTTCCTTTTGTAGGAAGGTCAAGAGCTCCAACCATATTCATCATTGTACTCTTTCCAGAACCACTTGGACCAATTATAACTATAAAATCTCCTGAATTTATTTTTACCTTTATTCCATCTAATGCTTTTACTATGTTATGTCCCATTTCATAGTGTTTTTCTACATTCTTGAGTTCAATTGCGATTTCTTGTTTCATATTAATTTTCTCAGAAAGAAATATCTGAGATGTACCAACACCTCAAAATTAAAGGCAAATCCGTATATTTAAATTTAACTAATATTTAATAGTAAGTTTTAAAAACAATCTTTAAGCATTATTATTATGATAGTTCCAGTTAGATGCTTTTCATGCGGAAAACCAATAGGACATTTATGGGAAGAATATAAAAAAAGAGTAGTTGCAGGAGAATCTCCAAAAAAGGTCTTGGATGATTTAGGTTTAGAAAGATATTGTTGTAGGTCTGTTTTTTTAGGACAAGAAGATTTTATAAAACTAACTGGCAAATTTAAAAAATCTTAAGAACTTGTTTCTTTATGTTAAAGAAAACCTTTATATCTTTTATTTTAATAATCTTTATAACTTCCTATTGCATAAATATTTCAGGTTTTGAAGAAGATAAAATGGAAAAAGAAATTAATTTATCAAATATGAATCTTCAAGAAAAAATAGGACAATTAACCATTGTTAAGCCAAAAAAATTAGATAAAAGATATTTAGAAGAACTATATATTGGAGGAATTTTTTTAAATAAAGGAAAGACAAAAGAAGATTATTCAGAAACAATAAAATTTTATCAAAATAATTCTAAAATAGAATTATTTGTAGCAACAGATATGGAAGGTTATTGGAATCCTTTTAATGAATTTTACAAAAGCAAGAATTTTGGAGAAATAAATTCTAAACAAGAAGCTCATGAACTTGGAAAAGAACATGGAGAAATTTTAAAGGAATTAGGATTTAATTTAGATTTTTCACCTGTTGTTGAAATTAGAAATAATGTTTGGATTGGAAGAAGTTTTAATGGTTCAAGTAAAGAGATTTCAGAAAAAATTTTAGGATATATAGAAGGATTACATTCAGAAGAGATAATGGCAACTGCGAAACACTATCCAGGAGGCAATTTAGTGAAAAACCCTCATTTAATAAAATATAAAATAAATTCCACAAAACAAGAATTATTCATGTTTGACACAGCTATAAATTCAGGAGTTGATTTAATTATGGTTGGGCATCCAATAATTTATGGAGAATTAAATTCAAAAGGAAAACAAGCAACAATCTCTCCAGAAATAATTCAACCTCTTAAAAAGAAATTTGATGGATTAATAATTACTGATGCAGTAACAATGATGGCATTAAGAATTTCATATTTGTTTAATTTCAAAAAAACTTATCCAGATTTAATTTTAGCAGGAAACGATATTATTTTAGACACTCATAGAAATTCAGGATATAGAGCAATAAAAAGAAGAATTAGTGAATTAGAAAAAGCAGTGAAAGAAGGAAGAATATCAGAAAAAAGAATAGATGAAAGTGTAAAGAGAATTTTAGAAGCAAAAGGATATGAAATTATTTAATTTTCCACCTACTAGTAT
>CAZZFU010000002.1:0-37508 GCA_964653965.1 Candidatus Woesearchaeota archaeon | reverse complement strand
TTTCATTCTCCTAATATCATCAATTGTTAAAATTTTTGCTTCATTTATATCAAAACTAAGTGTTCTTGGAATTGAAGACGGCTTTATTTCACTCACAAATTCAGGACGAATAATTCTCACTTTTAGAAAATTTTCTAGTTTATTTACTAATCTATAATCATCTTCTGGAAGAATTCCTTGTTCTACCATTTTTATAGCTGCTTCTGATTCTTCAATTCTTTTTGCGAGCTGGGCCTGAGTTAATTTTTTCATTCTTCTAGCTCTCATAATAACCCAATGAAAATTATCAATCATTTCTGGTCTTGGTTCCTTTGATTTAGGAACTTTACGTTCATAATTTCTATCTACAATCTCTCTTAATGTAATTTCCTGCTCTTTTTTCTCAGGACTTTCTCTTTCTATTGATTTTCCTAAAGAAGATAATGCTTTTTCATAAAAACTCTGTTTTCTTTCTGCTTCTTTTAATTGAAAAGTAGTAGGTCTTCTAATAATAGGAATATGCTCTTCTCTAGCACATTTTTCACAAATCTTTACAACTCCTTCATCAGAAATAGCATCAAAAAGCCTAACTTTATTCATTTCTACTCCACAATAAAAGCACACATCCATTAAAAAACAAACTTCAAATTCTTTTTTAAGATTTATATACTAAAAAACTACAATTAATATAAGTATTTTAACAAATCATCCACAGATTCTAACTCTGTAACCACATATTCTTCATTAATAATTACAACAGGATATCTTGAAATTTCAAAATCCTCTAATAAAGAATCTAAAGAAACAAGATTACTATCCACAGCAATAGGAATCAAGACAATAGAATTTCCTTTTTCTTGTTTTAAATCAAAAAGAACTTTAGACCAAACAGTCTGAGTTGCTTTAACTGCTAAATCTTTTGTCTGATATTCATAGAGATAAACAACAGTATTAAATTCTTTTTGGCATTTTTCTGAAATATCAATTGAATTAATCCATAAAAAAGTTCTTAACATATCATATTTTCTATGTGCTAATTTCAATCCTTCTGTAATTTTTCCAGCAGTCTCGTACTTTTCTAATTCATATGCTTCTTCATAAATATTATTTGCTAATTGTATGTTTGAATCAATTAAAATCTCACAAGAATCTCCAGAGTTTATTCTGTCATTTAAAGCAAACATGTCCATAAAAAGAACTTCTGATTTAGCATAATATTGTTCAACTTCATTTAAATTTCCTCTTTCAAAACTAGCACCAAGAAGCATTCCAAGAATAAATACTATTAAAGTTAATAATAGAGCTTCCCAAAAAACTCTTTTATTATTAGATAAAAATTTCATTTTGTTCCTTTTATTTACCACGAGGTTCTTCTTTTTAAGAATTTAGCTAGTGAAATTATAAGAATTATGGGATATGCTAATAAATAAAATATTAAATAAAATCCTAATGTAAAAACTCCTTGTCGTGGATATTGCTTTTCTTTTACATTTGACAGAGCTACAAGAGTAAAAAGAAGTCCGAATAAAAATAGTATTAATCCTAAAAAGATTAAAACATTAGGAGTGAGATTTATATCTCTTAAAGCAAGTATTGCTGTTTGAGCCTCAATAGAATATTTTGTAGAAAGAAAATCTACAACAACCTCTCTTATAATTCTATATCCTAAAATAAAAATTCCAAATAATCCCAAAAGCCAAGATAAAACAAAAAAAGGAACAATAAAAAAGCCTAACATTCCTTGTCTGTTTAAAACAGATTTCCTGTATTTGAAAATTGTCTGCAATCCTCCTATATTCCATCTATTTCTCTGTTTAACCCAATCTTTTATTTTATTAGGAGTAACAGAATAAACTCTTGAAGGAACACACATTCTAATCTTCCAATTATTTGCCTGTAAATTCCAAGTAATTTCAATGTCTTCTGCTAAATTTTTTGCATCAAATCTTCCTATTTCTTCAAAAGCCTTTCTCCTGTAAACTGCCAAAGGTCCAGGAGTAACATAAATAGAATCAATAAATTCTAATAATTTTCTACTAAACTTAATTACTTTATATTCTATTGATTGAAGTTTTTCTATAAAATTATCTCTTTTTTTTACTAAAACAGTGGAAGTTACTGCTCCAACTTGAGGATCATTGAAAAATCCAACCATCTTATTTGCAGATTTTTTCTCAGGATAAGAATCTGCATCTGTGAATCCAATTAATTCTGTTTTAACAAATTTAGAGCCATAATTCTTTGCTCCTGCTGCATTTCCAGTATTTTTTGGTGTTTGAACAGCCATAACTTTAGAATATTTTTTTGCGTATTCTTTCATAATTTTATAAGAATTATCAGTACTGCAATCATCAACAACTATTATTTTTTTTAATCCTTTATATCCTATATTCAACAGAGACTCTATTGTTCCTCCTATATGCTCTTCTTCATTATAACAAGGAATTACAATACTCAAAGAATAAATTTTTTTTGTCTTAGGATAATAAAAAAACTTATTTTTATTTTGAAGATATATCAAAACAAATAGAAAAAAGAAGTAAAGAGCTATAAAAGTATATACTAAAAATACAATTGTTATAAAATCCATTTTATGCAAAGAAATTAGAATTCTATTCTTTTAAAAGATTGTTGGACTCTGAACTAATATTAAAATAATCATAAAAATCATCACTCAGATTCAACTCATAGGTGTGCCCTGTTTTCTTCTTTTTAATTAAATCTAAATCATTAAATTTCTTTATATGGTCGTAGGCTTTATTTCCCCTTATCTTAATTATAACTGATTGTTTTATTGGTTGTTTAAATGCTATAATTGCTAAAGTTTCTTGTTCTGCTTTTGAGAATTCTGCATTTCCAGTTGCTAATTTATTAATTAAATAAACATAATTTGGTTTTACATCCATTTTCCATAATCCATTTTTCTCAATAATTTCAATTGCAGAATCCTCATTGTATTTTTCTTGGATTTTTTCAATAAGTCCTGGAATAATAGCCGGATTTAAATCAGATAATGAAACTAATTCTGGAATTGTTAAAAATCTTCCAGAAACAAAGAATATTGCTTCTAAAATTTTCATATCTTCTTTTTGCTTTCCTTCATCTACCTCATTCAATGTATCACTTCTCATACATTCAAAAACAACACAGTCTTTATAAGCATTATCTCTTGTTCTTGAATTTAGAATTCTTTAAAACAATCTCATCTATAAAATAATTTAAAAGAATTATAAAACCAAAATAAACTAAAAATATTCCAAAAGGGTATATTAAAATATTTGGTAACCAAGTAACACATGGTTTAAGCAGACAATTCAAATTATAATAGCTTCCAAAATAAAGAACAATAGGCAATAAAACTAACATGTGCAATAAACTTCCTTTCCAAGCAGATTTTTCTTTTTTCTTAAGAAGAATAATAGCAATAAATCCTAAAGGAAGAGTCAATAAATGAACAACTGCAGGAACAAAACCAATAGCATAATCAACTACTACAAAACCAGAGCCAAAAATCTTAAAGATAAAATTAATTATCCAGATAAATTGCCCTAAAAATAAAACAAGAAATTCTGCTCTTAACCAAAATGATTTTCTAAATAAAATAGCAATTCCTATAAAAAATATAACATGATTACATAACCAAAAACCATGAATTGGCTCAACTGTAAAAATTGTCTGATAAAGATGAATAATTCCTAAAACAACAAGAAAAATCCCAATAATATTTAGCCAAATTCCTCTTTTTATTTTCATATAATATATAAGATAAAATAATTTAAATAAGTGTTGGATGAGTATTTTATGAAAAAAGGGCTGATAATTTTAATTATATTTATTATACTGGGTGTGTTTTTATTTTGCTTTAGATTAATAAGCCCAAGAGAAATAGATGATGTCACTCCTGCTTTTTTTTGTGCAGAAGAACTTTTAGAAGAAGCAGATATTTTATTTGTAATTCCTAAATTTAATAATACTTCTCTTTCTGAAAATCCTGAATGGTGTGAATATATTTTAAGTTTAAATAAAACATTAGGATTGCATGGAGTTTATCATACTTATAGAGAATTTCTAACAGATAGAAATCAAACTTATTTACAAGAAGGAATAAATGAATTTAAAGCTTGTTTTGGTTATGAACCAGAAATATTTAAACCACCACAATTAAAGATTTCAAAGAATAATAGAGAATTGATAAAACAAAATAACATGATATTAAAAACAATTCCAAATAAAATAATTCATAAAATTTATCACTGTCCTTATTAAATAGAATGTATTTTGAATTACAATAATACTTTTAAAATAGTTTAACACCTAAGAATTATGAATAAACTAGAAAAAGGTCTTATAACAGCAGGAATTGCTCTTTCAAGCCTGATACCTTTAAAATCTCTTGGACAAAACCAAACTCAAAACCAAAATTACTATGCTAAACTAGGCCTTTCTGGAAAAATCTTAAGTAATTCAAATATACAACATTATTTTAAAACAATTCCTGGAGGAAAATTTTCCATGGGTTTTCAGCCAGGTAACCTAAGCAGAATAGAATTAGAGGCAGCACACTACAGAAAAAAAAACAAAAAAGAAAAATTAAAAACTAATATGACTCAATTTGGAGGATATTATGATCTATGTGTTGGAAAAGAAAAAGGTTTTTTCTATCTTGGAGCAGGTGTAAAAATTATGAATTTTAATTTTGAAGATATGGAATATAATCACAAAGAGGGGATGACTGGTATTGGTTTTGGGCTAAGAGGAGGAATAGAAATTAAAACAAGTGAAAATGAAGTGATGTATCTAGAATTAAATTATGATGAGATTTCTGGAAAATATGATGGAGAAGATTATGATTTAAGTGGTACTGAAATTACTTTTGGAGGGAGATTTAAATTCTAAAGTTTATATCTCAAAATAGCTCCAATTCCGCCAAGATTATAAAATTGCTGTCCTTCTTCAGTCTCTATTGATATTATTTCTACATTAGCTCCAATATTCTCTGCCAAAGGCCTTAATTCTTTAACTTTTGGTCTAAAATCTAGTGCTCCAGAAACAAACAAAGTTTCAACAGCTCCATATTCTAAAGCTTGCCTTGTATCAGGCTCTTTTAAAGTTGCCATTTCTGGTTTTTCTCCTAAAGTTTCAAAAAATCTTTCCATTAATTTTTTCTCGTGAATTATTTCTTGATTAGATAAAATATCCTGAGATTTCTCAACAAGTTCTTTTAAACCAGATTCATCAGTATCTCCAATATCAACTTTTCCAATTATTTTCTCTCTTAATTGAGTAGCTAAATATTCATTATCAATAAATTCATCTTTAGTAGGAATAGGGCCTCCAATTAAAATTCCTTTTAGTTTTGGCATTTCAAAAAATATTTTCTTCATTTCATTTGCAATTCTTTTATAAAAATCTTTTGTCAAACCTTCTGTTATTCTATGAAATCTTTGACTCGATTGTCCTCCTGCTCTAACTTTGCTAGGAACTCCAGAAGTCATTTTTTGAAGAACATCTATTCTTTTTCCTTCTAACAAACCAATTGTTGCTTCTTTTCTATCCATAACTAATAAACCAAAAACTTCAGAAACTTCGAGCATCTCTCTTAAAGGTTCGAGAACAAATTCTTTATCACATCTATATAGCCTCATCTTAATTGGGAATGGAGGTTCAATATCCCATAATTGCAAATCCTGTTGTCCTTCAACTTTTGAAATGTTTCCACAAAACAAAGCTAATCCATTCTCAGGAGTCTTCTTCAAAGTCTTTAGATGCCTCACGATTTTATCAAGAGCATCACTTACATTTTTTCTTGTGGAAGTTGATTTAATGTTTTTAGCAGTTGATTTTTCTGCCTCAAGCTGCCTTTGAACTGCATTTACGTCATAACCTGCAGATATATATACAGTAATTAATTCTGTATGTCTTCCTTTATGTTGCTCAAGTTCTTCAAGAACTTCTTCAAGTTCATCTTTTGTTATTGCCATAAAAGAAAAAGTAATTATTAGTTTATAAAATTAGTTAATTAAGCTGCTTGTAATTCGTTTAATCTTTTTTCACTTTCTTCTTTAATATAATCAAATTCTTTTTTTACCTGAAAATAAAAAAGTGGACGAGTAAAAAGAAGGGATTTTGATACTTTTTTATCTAAAAGAGATTTATATTTTTTAATTACATATTGTTTAGCATCCAACAATTTAGGATTATTTTCTGGCAATTTTTCTTCTGATAAAAGTTTATCTATATACTTTTCCCAATTTTGTGTATCTTTAAAGCTTTCTTTCAAAAAAGAAAGTTTAGTCTGAAAAACCTCATAACTAAGAGAACCAATGTAATGAAGCGATCCAATCCCTAAAAGCACAAATCCAATAACTTCTGCGTCCAATAAATCTCTTAAACTCATATCTAAATCAATAAAATATAATTTAAATAAATTTATATTCAAACAAACTCCACTTTAAATTTACCTTCTTTAATTTCAGTTGCATTTGTTACATTTTTCAAATCATCTAAAACATGCTTTAATTTAGATTTATCTCTTTTATCCAGTGTTAATTTAATTTCACTATTCATTGGTTTTTTAGCTTTTGTTTTTTCTTTTCTAATTTTTGAAATTATTTTTATCATTAAATCAAGAATTCCTGCTTTAGTATGAATTTTTGATTCTTTTGGCCACTCACATAAATGAATACTCTTTTCTTTCTCATATTTTTTATAATATTTTTGATACATTTCCTCTGTAATAAATGGCATGATAGGTGCTAAAAGCTTTAAAATTACTAACAAAGAATAATAAAGAGTATAAAATGCAGATTCTTTTTCTTTTTTAGTTCCATTATAAACTCTTTTTTTAACAATTTCTAAATAATTGTCACAGAAAATCTTCCAGAAAAAATTGTCTGCTTCAAATTTAGCTTTAGAATATTCATATCTTTCAAAAGTTTCTGTGCAATTTTTTATTAGTTTATTTAATTCTGCTAAAAATAATTTATCTGTTTCTGCTAAATGTGCTTTTTTTGGTTTATAATCCTTTAAATTATTAAAAACAAATCTTGAAGCATTAAGGATTTTTGTAATTGTTTTTTTACCAGTTAAAACATCTTTTTCCTGATAAGGCAAATCATCTCCAAGTTTACTTGAAGCTGCCCAATATCTTAAAGCATCTGCACTATATTTTTCTATAACTTGTTGAGGTTCAATAACATTTCCTTTGCTTTTAGACATTTTTTTGCCATGAGGATCTAAAACAAATCCAGAAATAACAACATCTTTCCAAGGATTTACTTCTTCATGCAATTGACTTTTTACAACAGTATTAAAGAGCCAAAAAGTAATAATATCATGAGATTGGGGTCTTAAAGACATTGGAAATATTTTTCCTTGTATTTTCTTAGGCATTAGTTCTGTTGCAATTTGAGGGGTTAATGAAGAAGTTGCCCAAGTATCTAAAACATCTTTTTCAGGAATAAATTCTTCGCTTCCACATTTACATTTTTTCAAAGGTTTATCTTTTAAAGGGTCAACAGGAAGTTGTTTTTCATCTGCAAGAATTACTTTTTTACATTTTTTGCAATACCAAACAGGAATAGGAACTCCAAAGTATCTCTGCCTTGAAATACTCCAATCCCATTTTAAACCCTTAACCCAATTATCATATCTAACTTTCATATATTTAGGATACCAATTAAGCTTATTACCCCAGTTTAACATTTCTTTTTTTAAATCAAGATATCTAATAAACCACTGTTCTGTCATTAAAATCTCAATCTCTGTATTGCACCTTTCATGAACATTTACTACATGCTCTATTTCTTCTATTTTTTCTATTTTCCCTGCTTCATCTAAGTCTTGTATTATTGCCCCTCTAGCTTCTTTAATAGTCATTCCATTATATTTTCCAGCTTTATTATTCAATTTACCATCTTTATTTATAATTTCTATTGGTTCAATTCCTTCTCTATCTATCCATTCTACATCATCCATATCTCCAAAAGTACAGTGATAAACAACTCCAGAACCAAAGTCAGTCAAAACATCTTTATTTGTTTTAATTTCAATTTTTCTGTTATAAAAAGGAATTGTTGCTTTTTTTCCAACAAATCTCTTATATCTTTTATCATCAGGATGAACAAAAATTCCAACACAAGCAGCCATAAGTTCTGGTCTTGTTGTGGCTATTACAATAGGTTCTCCAATTTCAGTATCAAACTTCATATAAACAAATTTACTTTTCTGGGTTTTATCTTTTAATTCCACTTGTGCAATTGAAGTCTGACATTCAGGACACCAGAAAAAAGGAGTTTTTTTTCTATATTCTCTTCCTTGTTTGTAAAGATATATAAAACTCTCTTGAGAAAGTTTTTGACAATGCTCATCAATTGTTGTATAAAAAATATCCCAATCACAACTCATTCCTAATCTCTTCCAATCTTCAATATATTGCGGTCTTAGTTCTTTTTCAAGAGTGTCCAAAACAAGTTTAACAAATTTTTCTCTTCCCAAATCAAATGCCTTAACTCCTTTTTCTTTTTCAATTAACCTAATAGTTGCTAATCCATTATCATCTGTTCCAAATGGATAAAAGATATTGAATCCTTTCATTCTCTTATAACGAACTAAAAAATCTTGTTGAGAATAACTAAATGCATGCCCCAAGTGCATCTTCCCTGAAACAGTAGGAGGAGGAGTATCAATAGAATAAATTTTCTTTTTAGAATTAGGATTAAACTTGTAAATTTCTTCTTTTTCCCAGTATTTTCTCCATTTTTCCTCTATTGATTTCAAATCTATATTATTTTCACTCATAATTAATTAAGAAAAATCTAGTTAATAAAAGTTAGGGTAAGTACAATAGAATAAATTGCTTGGTGGAGGTGGAGAGGATGGAGGGGGATAAAAAACCTTAAATAGTCTTCAAAATTCCTAATATTACTCGGTTGCGGGATTCATAAAAACCCGCTGGAGGTTTTTATATGGCATCAGATAATAAAATAAACATGCCTGCTGGATTTGGCGGGTTAATGAGATATTCAGAAGAGTATGAAAGTAAAATTAACCTAAAACCAACTCACGTAGTTATATTCATAATTTTAATAATTGCTCTAAGAGTTATTTTGCCTTTTTTCTTTTAATAGCATACAAGCTCGCTACGCTCGCTAATGAATATTACTCTAAATTAATTCTATAATAATCAATTTGACTTGTGTGGAGGTGGAGGGAATGGTGGAAGATAAATCATCAAAAAACATAAAAACTCTTTCTCTGTTACTAAAACATGTTCAGTGGACTAAATCCTAAAAAAATGCAAGCTATGATGAAACAAATGGGAATTTCTCAAGAAGAAATCTCTGCTTCAAGAGTAATTATTGAAAAAACAGACAATAAAAAACTAATTATTGAAAATCCTTCTGTAACTAAAATAAAAATGCAAGGACAAGAAACTTTTCAAATTGCTGGAGACATTTCTGAAGAAACAGCAGAAGTAGGAATTTCAGAGCAAGATATTCAAACAATTGTAGAAAAAACAGGAGTTTCAAAAGAAAAAGCAAAAGAAACTCTAGAAAAAACAGATGATCTTGCTGAAGCTATTTTAGAGCTGAGTTAAAATGGATTATACATTAAGAAACATAACAGAAGAGATATACAAAAGATTAAGAAAAGAAGGAAAATATGAAGAATTATCTGTTGAAGAATCTCAAACAATTAACAGCGGAATTGCAAGAAAAATGATTAAGGCGGAAAGAAAACATAAAATAAATCAAACATCGAGTAGGAAAAAATCTGCAGAAATAATCTTTAATGCATAATTCTGCCACCAAAATCCATATTAATTTCAAATACTTCTAAAAAACATGGGAAAAATCTTTGAAAATCTAGAAAAATCAGAGAAAAAAATATCAACAGCAGGTCATTTATTATATGTAACTTATCCTTTAGTTAATGACAAAAGACTTTTATTAAAAATTCTAACAGAAATAAAAATTGGAATTGCTAGTTGTATAAATGCAATATTACAATATGAATATTTATATGGAAGAGTTAGATTATCAAATGATGCAAAAATAAATTTTAAGAAATTTATAGAAAAATGTTGTCCAAGATATAATATTTCAGAAAAAGATATTAAAAAAATAGTAAAATTATTTGAAATTGTTGAAAAGCATAAAACAAGTCCAATGGAATTTGTAAAAGAAGAAAAAGTTGTAATTTTATCTGAGAATATGAATTCTGAAACAATAACTTTAGAAAAAGTTAAAAATTTTCTTGAATCTTCTAAAATTTTGCTCAAAAAAGCAAAAGACACAATTTTGAGATAAATATAAAAACCTAGTAATCGTAGTTATTTTTACTTCTAATTAAAAAAAGATGGAAGATATTATTCAAGAGAAAATTAGTGCAGATCATCTACTTTATGTTAGTTTGAAATACACTAAAACTTGTGATGTAATTCTTAATTTGCTCCTTAGATGGAGAAAAATGATTGAAACAAGTATCAATGAAATATTAAAACATGGAAAAAAGAAAAAAAAGATACCTTCTGTTTCTTCAAATGTCGTAGGAAAAATAGAACAAATTAGAAAACTTTTCAAAAAAAATAAAGAGTTTTTAGAAGTAATTGATTTATATGAAATGCTAAGAAAAGTCGAAGACTTAAGAAAAGAAAGAATAGGAGAATTTAGAAAAAACGTTACTTTAAAGATTTTTTATAAAGGAAAAGAAATAAATGTTAATTTAGAAAAATTAAAGATATATGCTGATTTATTAGAGAAATTTATAAGTACTACAAAACAATTTCTATTAAATAAATAACACCAAAACATTATTAAATTGTTGAAAATTTAAAAAGAATAAGCATTAAAAGCTTCTTATAGAAATAAAATGCAGAAAATAGTGGTTATAACTTCTGGAAAAGGAGGTGTTGGAAAAACAACAACCGCAATTAATTTAGGTGCAGCTCTAAATCATTTTGGGAAAGATGTCTTAGTTATTGATGCAAATCTCTCTACTCCTAATATAGGAATTCACTTAAATTCTCCAGAAGTTCCAATAAACCTTAATCATGTTTTATCAGGAAAAGCAGATATTTCTGAAGCAATATATGAGCATGAATCAGGATTAAAGATTCTTCCTTCTTCTTTATCAATAAAAGAATTAAAAAAAATAAAAATAGAAAAATTAAAAGATTTCAAAAAGAATTTTTCAGAATTTGCAGATTACATAATAGTTGATAGTGGTGCTGGATTAGGTTTAGAAGTCCAAGCAGTAATTGATATAGCTGATGAATTAATTATAGTTACAAATCCAGAAATGCCTGCAATTGTAGATGCATTAAAAGCCATTAAACTTGCAGAACAAAATAAGAAACCTATTTTAGGGGTAATTGTAACTCGTGTCAAAAAGAACAAAATTGAAATGCAAGCAGAAATAGTAAAAGAAATGCTAGAAGTTCCAATTTTAGGGATGATTCCTGAAGATTTAGATATTCAAAGAGCTTTAAGTAAAAAAGATGCAATAGTTCATTTATATCCAAAAAGCAAACCTTCAAGAGCCTATAAAGAAATTGCTGCAAGATTAATTGATGAAGTTTATGATTCTAAAAAAGACAGAGAAAGAGTTTTAAAACAATTTCTTAAAAAATTAGGATTTACAAATTAAAAATTTTAAAATGGAAGAAATTCAATTCAAAGATTGGCAAAAATTAGATTTAAGAGTTGGAGAAATAATAAAAATAGAGAATATTGAAGGAGCTGATAAATTATATAAATTAACAATAAATCTTGGAAAAGAAAAAAGAACATTGGTCGCAGGATTAAAAGAATTTTATTCAAAAGATGAACTAAAAAACAAGAAATGTATTGTCTTTACAAATTTAGAGCATAAAAAATTAAGAGGTGTTGAAAGTCAAGGAATGATTTTAGCTGCTGTTTCTTATGATGAAGAAGGAAATGAACAAAAAGTTAGACTTCTTCAACCAGATGCAGATATAGAAATAGGAAGTAAAATTACTTAAATCTTTTTAAATAAAATTTCTGCTTTCTTAATTCTTATTGTTTTTAAGGGTTTTTTAATTTCATCTAAAGAAATTTTAAATCCAAATATCTTTGCAATTTTCTCTGATGTTTCAGGAATGAATGGCCAAAGAAGAACAGCGACTAATCTTATTCCTGTAACTAGTTCATAAAGATCTTTTTCATTTTTATTCTCCCAAAGTTTCTTATCTTGTATAAATTGGTTTAAAGTATCAATAAATGCAAAGATTTCATTCAAAGCTTTATCAAATTTAAAGTTTTCAATTAATTTACTAATCCTTCTTATAACATTTGATACATGTATATCAACTTTAACTTCTCCCAATTTCCTCTCTCCAATCAATCCAACAACTCTACTCACTAAATTTCCTAATTTATTTGCAAGCTCATTATTATGTCTTGCAATTAAAGCTTTTTCAGAAAAATCACCATCTTCTCCAAAAGGAGTTTCTCTAAATAAGAAATATCTTGCACTATCTACTCCTGCAATTTTTATTAATTCATTCACATTAATGACTTTTCCCCGAGATTTTGAAATTTTTTCTTTATCAAAAGTCCACCAACCATGTGCAAAAACAGTTTTAGGTAACTCTAATCCAGCAGATAATAATATTGAATGCCAAATTACTGTATGAAACCATAAAATATCTTTTCCAATTAAATGAACATCCGCAGGCCAAAAACCTTTAGCACCAGAAACATAATTTAACAAAGCATCAAACCAAACATAAGCAACATGTTTTTTATCAAAAAGCAAGGGAATTCCCCAAGAAAAACTTGTTCGTGAAATACTTAAATCTTGCAAACCTTCTTTAATCCTACTTATAACTTCATTTCTTCTAAATTTAGGTAAAATAAGTTCTGGATTTTTGGAATATAACTCAAGTAATTTATCTGAATATTTACTTAATCTAAAAAAATAACTCGGTTCTTTTAATTTATCAACTTTTTTCTTATGAATGGGGCATTTTCCTTCTTCTAAATCTTTTTCTGTATAATATGCTTCACAATCAGTACAATAATATCCTTCATATTTTCCTAAATATATGTCTCCATTATCATATACTTTTTGCAAAACTTCTTGAACTTTTTTCTCATGGTCTTTATCTGTTGTTCGAATAAATCTATCATATTTAATATTCAATTTTTTCCAAGCAGATTTAAATTCAGGAATCAAACTATCTACAAATTCTTTTGGAGATTTTCCTGCTTTTTCAGCAGTTTTTTGAACCTTTCTTCCATGTTCATCTGTTCCAGTTAAAAATCTGACTCTATCTCCCTTTAATTTATGCCAACGAGCCAAAGCATCAGCTACAATTGTTGTATATGCATGCCCTATATGAGGCACGTCATTTGGATAATATATCGGTGTTGTAACATAAAATTTCTTTGCCATAATTAGAATTAAGTTCGAATATATTTAAAGATAACTAATTAACTAGCTTTATACAATCTTTCCACATAATCTTCTATCTTCAATACTTTTCTTTCTCTTAAATCAGAATCTCTCTTAATATTTTTAGAAATTCCTTCAAAACTAATAAAACTATAAGGATATTCTGTATCAAAACTAACAAACAAATAATCAAGACCAGTATCTAAAAATTTTCCTTTTAATCTACGAATCTCCTCAAAAGAGTGGGAAATAATGCTTTTGTCTTGAAAATTCAATTGTAATCTTTCTAATTTTTCTTCTAAAAAACGGTCTCCTGTAATTACAAAATGATATCTTACAAGAATTTTATCTTCATAATTTTTATCTGAAGGGGATTTTTCCCAATTCCATCTAACATGCCTATCTTTAAATACAAAACCTCTTTGATTCATTAAATTTTTTGCTTTTTTCTTATTACCTTCCATAACTTTTAAAACTTTATTAACTATATAAGAATTATTGTAATAGAAAGATGAAAAAAGAAAGAGGAATAAAAAAATTAAAACATCAGGCAAGAATATATAGTATTAAAGAAGGAATTTTTGCTTCTGCAAGAATGTCTTTTGGAGATAGATTTATACATCCTTTTGCAATAGCTATTAAAACTAGCAATCCTCTAGTTGCTTTATTAACTTCTATCTCTGGACTTTTAGGCCCTCTTAGTCAAATAATTGGTGCTCAAAAATTTGAGAGATATTCTAGAAAAAGAATTGTATTAACTTTTGTTTTTTTAGAAGCTCTTATGTGGATTCCTTTTATTATAATTGCTTTTTTATTTTCAAAAGGAATTATAACAAGTTTTCTTCCTATTTTATTATTATTTTCATTTGCTATTTATATTATATTAGCTAATACTGCACATCCTTATTGGTTCTCATGGATGGGTGATATTGTTGATGAAAAATATCGTGGAAGATGGTTCTCAAAAAGAAATCTTTTAGCAGGAGTAATCTCAGTTGTATTGGCTATCTCTGCATCATTTTTTCTAGATTATTTTAAAAGAATAGATTTAGCAATGACAGGATTTGCTATTTTATTTGGTTTAGCTTTAATTTCTAGACTTCTATCTTGGAGAATCTTTAAAAAACAATATGAGCCAAAACTTAAATTTGAAAAGAAAAATTATTTTTCATTTTGGTCTTTTCTAAAAAAAGCTCCAAAAAATAATTTTGGAAAATTTAGTATTTTCAGAGCTCTCTACGCCTTTGCAGCAAGTATTACAAGCGCTGTATGGGCAATATATTTATTGAGATATTTAGGATTTAATTATTCCACTTATATGATAATTTTAATAGCAGAAACAGTTTTTTCTCTCTTACTTGTAGAACTTTGGGGAAAAATAGCAGATAAATATGGAAATTATAAGGTACTATTTATAACTACTTTATTTCTTCCAATAGTTCCTTTATTATGGGTTTTGCATGCTTCTCCAATTTATTTAATTTTTGTTCCAGCTCTAATTGGAGGTATTTCATGGGGAGGATTTGCTTTAGCATGCAACAATTTTATATATGATAATGTAAGTAAACAAAAAAGAAGTTTAGCTTCTTCATATTATAATATGCTTTGGGGAATAGGGGTTTCTGCAGGAGCAGGAATTGCTGCTTTATTAATAAAATTTCTTCCAATCTGGATTTTTGAACCAATAATATTAATATTTATAATAGGTACAATAGCTAGAATGGTTGTTGTATCTTGGTGGCTCCCTAAACTAAAAGAAATAAAAAAAACAGAAAAAATAAATAGAAAAAAACTAGAAAAAACAATTATTAAAGAAATAAAACCTACCCTAATACAAGAAGGTAGACAAATTGTTTCTTTGGGATATTATTTAAAAAGATAAAAAGATATTTAAAGAGAGGTTAATAGAAGATAGTTATGAGCCGTAAAAAATGTAAAAGATGTGGAGAAAAAGTAAATTCTAAACATAGATTTTGCCCTAATTGTGGAACTCTATTAAAAAAAGAAAATTCTCAAGATTGGGGAATGTTGGGAAGAGAAGATTTTGAAGAAAGAGATCCTTTTTCAAATTCTCTTTTTGATAAATTCACTGGAAATATGATAAATAAAATGTTAGGAAGTGCCATGAAAATGTTAGAGAAAGAAATGAAAAAAGAAATATCAAGAGAAAACATTCAGCCAAAAACAAATGTAAGATTAATGATAAATGGAAAAGAAATAAATCTAAAAGAAATGGATAAAAAAAATAAAATTGAAAAAAAAGAAAAATCTCTAGATAATTTCTCAAAACAAGGATTAAAAAGATTTTCAGAACTTCCTAAAAAAGAACCCAAAACAAATGTAAAAAGACTTTCAAATACAATAATATATGAAATAAACTTACCAGGAGTTAAATCTCTAAAAGACTTATCTATTATTAAATTAGAAAATAGTATTGAAATTAAAGCTGTTGCAAAAGATAAGGCTTATTTTAAACTAATTCCTGTAAATCTCACAATACTAGACTATGAATTAGAAAGAGGAAAATTAATTCTTGAATTAGAAGCAAAAGATTAAAGAAAACCTTTAAATAATCTTTCTCAATCAGATATTCATGAGGCTGTAGCTCAGCCTGGTTAGAGCACTACTCTGATAATAATAAAGAAAATCAGACAGGTAGGGGTCCACGGTTCAAATCCGTGCAGCCTCATTAACTTTAAATATTTCAAAATTTAAAATGCCAAACAAATATATAACAAAAATAAAAGAATTTTTATATGAAAAGG
The DNA here is from genome assembly GCA_964653965.1 of Candidatus Woesearchaeota archaeon. Taxonomy (GTDB): domain Archaea; phylum Nanobdellota; class Nanobdellia; order Pacearchaeales; family GW2011-AR1; genus JAFCEV01. The sequence goes on along the minus strand of CAZZFU010000002.1, from coordinate 21,345 downwards.
AGATTCTTCCAATAATTGTAAGGAGCAAACACTTACAAGCAAATTCATTAGATGAGATAGTAAAATTGATGAAACCTGTCCCATATGAACAAATCAAAGATAAATCTCCTATTGAGTTTGCTAGAGAGATTAAATCAATATTAAAATATTAAGAACCCTAACTTTTAAAAACTAATTTTCTATAAAATAATATGACAAAAGGAATGTATCACCAAATAAGAAAAGCTTGGAAAAAGCCAGATAAAAAAACTCTTAGAGAAAGAATGATAGAATGGAGAAAAACAGGAGTATTTACAAAAGTTGACAAACCTTTGAGATTAGATAGAGCACGAGCTTTAGGATATAAAGCAAAAAAAGGATTTGTAATAATAAGAATAAGAATTAAAAGAGGAGGGCATAAAAGACCAAGACCAAATAAAGGAAGAAGAAGTAAGAGATTACACACTAGAAAAAATCTAAAGATGAATTACAAATGGATTGCAGAACAAAGAGTTGGAAGAAAATACAAAAATCTAGAAGTATTAAATTCATATGTAATTGGAAGAGATGGAATAAATTATTTTTATGAAGTTATTTGTGTTGATCCAAGTAAACCAGAAATTAAAAAAGATAAAACAATTAATTGGATTGGAAAAAGAGCAAATAAAAAAAGAGCAGAAAGAGGATTGACTTCTGCTGCTAAAAAATCAAGAGGATTAAGAAACAAATCTCCAACTTCAAAAACACGTCCAAGTGTAAGAGCAGGAAAAAGAAGAGGAAAATAATTCTCTAACCAATTAGTAGTTGCAAACACTTATAAATAAAATACTCTGTGAAAATAATGAATTAAAAACAAGGAGGAAAAAATGTTATCTAAATTACCAATAGATTTGGAAAAAGTGCCAAAAGAAAACATTGACAAAGAGATTCTTAGGTTAGGAGTTATTGCAGAACTTGATGCAATAAATCTTTATGAACAACTTGCAGCATATGCACAAGACGAGCATATTAAAAAAGTAATGTTGGCTGTTGCAAAAGAAGAAAAAGAACATGTTGGAGAGTTTCAGACACTTCTTTTTGAAAAAGATCCTGAACAAGTAGAAGAATTTGAAGAAGGAAAAAAAGAAGTTGAAGAAATGAGAAAATAATCTTCAAAAATGACAGAAAAAAAGCAAATTTACAAATGTGAAATATGTGGAAATATAGTAGAAGTTCTGCACAAAGGTGCAGGAGAATTAGTTTGTTGCAATCAACCCATGAAACTTCAATTAGAAAACACAGTTGATGCTTCAAATGAGAAACATGTTCCAATAATTGAAAAAGATGAACAAGGAGTAATTGTAAAAGTTGGAAGTATAGAGCATCCAATGGATGAGAATCACTTTATTGAATGGATTGAAATTTCAACTGAAAAAGGCTCTTCAAAGAAATTTCTAAAACCAGGAGAACTTCCTCAAGCAAAATTTCCTGTTAAAGCAGATAAAATAATTGCAAGGGAATATTGCAATTTACATGGGCTTTGGAAAAGCGAATAATTATAAATCTTATTATCCTTATAAAAATAGATGTTAGAATTAACTATCTGTAAAGAGGGGAATTCAATTATAATTCTAGGAATTAATGGAACAATTGTTGAATATAAAAAACTAAACGGAAGTAAGATAGAAATAAACCCTTTAGATCCAGAAAGAGTGGTAATTTATTCAAAAAATTGGGATAAAGAAATTTCAACAACTCCAAAAACAGGATTTTATCCAATAATAGCCCAACCAAGCAAAAATCAACCATATTGTCCAGGAAAAATAACAGAAATTAAAAAAATAAATAATAAACCTAAGTCTTAAAAACACTTTTTTCTTAATATTTTTATGAGATATTCAAAACTCGCAGAATTTTATGAAGAGGTGTCAAGTACTACAAAACGTCTTGAAAAAATTGATATTCTTTCTAAATTTTTAAAATTCTTAACAGATAAAGACAGAGAAGTCATGTACCTTTTACTTGGAGATATTTATCCAGAATATGATGAAAGAAGGATTGGAATAAGTAATCAATTAGCAATAAAAGCAATTTCAAAAGCAACAGGAACAGATGCAAAAAAAGTTCTATTTGAATGGAAAACAATAGGAGATATTGGAAAAGTTGCTGAAAAATTTACAATTCATAAAAAACAATCAACTTTGCACAGTCATATTCTAACAACTGAAAAAGTTTTAGAAAATTTAAGAAAACTCCCAGAACTAGAAGGAAAAGGAACAGTTGGAAAAAAATTAAATCTAATAACAGAACTTCTAACTTCAGCAACACCTATTGAAGCCTTATATTTAGTTAGAACATTAATTGGAGATTTAAGAATAGGTGTTCAAGAATCAACAGTTAAATATGGGATACTTAAAGCTTTTTTCAAAAATAATAAAGAATATGAAACTAAAATTCAACAAGCAATAGATAATTCTAATGATTTAGCAGTTGTATTTGACATTTCAAAAAAAGGAAAAGTCAAAGATTTAGAAAAAGTGCATTTAGAAGTTGGAAAACCAATTAAAGCAATGCTCGCGCAAAAAGTAATTAAAATAGAAGATGGATTTAAAGCACTAGGAAGCCCTTGTGCAATAGAATATAAATATGATGGGTTTAGACTAATAATTCACAAACAAGGAAAAAAAGTAACTCTATTTACAAGAAGATTAGAAAATGTTACAAAACAATTTCCAGAAGTTGTGGAATATATTTTAAAATTTGTTAAAGGAAACTCATTTATTTTAGACTCAGAAGTAGTTGGCTATTCTAAAAAAACAAAAGAATATACTGAATTTCAATCAATAAGTCAAAGAATTAGAAGAAAATATAACATAGATAAAATGCAAAGAGATCTTCCAGTTGAAGTTAATGTTTTTGATATTTTATATTATAATGGAAAATCTCAATTAGAAGAAGCTTTTGAAAAAAGAACAGAATTAATAAAAAAAATAATTAAAAATCACCCTTATAAAATAATTCATGCAAAACAAATAATTACAGGAGATGCAAAAAAAGCAAAAGAATTTTATAAAAAAGCTCTAAAAGACAATCAAGAAGGAGTAATGATGAAGAATCTGAAAGCCCCATATAAACCAGGAAGAAGAGTTGGAAATATGTTAAAAATAAAACCAGAAGAAAGAGATTTAGATTTAGTAATAACTGGAGCAGAATATGGAACAGGAAAACGTTCAGGTTGGATGTCTAGTTTTATACTCTCTTGTAAAAAAGGAGATAAATATTTAGAAATAGGGAAAGTTGGAACAGGAATAAAAGAAAAAACAGAGCAAGGAATCTCTTTTGAAGAATTAACTAAAAAATTAAAACCATTAATAATAAAAGAAAAAGGAAAAAGAGTAGATTTTAAACCAAAAATAATTGTAGCTGTAACATATCAGGAAATTCAGCGTTCTCCTAATTATAATTCTGGATGGGCATTGAGATTTCCAAGATTTACCGCATTAAGAACAGATAAACATCTCTCTGAAATATCAACTCTAGAAGAAGTTGAAAATGATTTCAAACATCAAAAAAGAAACTGGCAATATGGTTGAAGAAAAATTAGAAAAAATAATAGAATTTTTCAATGATATAGAATGCCCTATAAAGAATATATTAAAAAATAATCTTAAAGATGAAGATAATCCATACGATTATTACATTATTAATGAAGGGGAAGATATTCTATTAAATGATAAAAAATATGGTGAATTATTAAAATTTGGAAGATTAAAAAAGATCTCCATATTAACTTTTTATTTAAATAATTGTGAAAAAGGATTAATAGAAGAATTTAAATCAGACGGCTACCAAATAATTTATGAAACATAAAAAAAACTATCAACTCCAACATCCTTAATTTTTATTCTTTTTTTTCTAATTCTTCTAGTAACGCTTCATAAATTTCTAACTCTTTTTGATAAACAATCCTTTTTTTAAATTCTTCTGGTTTACAATTTTCAATTCTGCGATTATATCCTACTATTTTTACTGTATAATAAAATTCAACTTCTTTTTCATCAACTTTTTCAGGAATTTCTAAATCAACAGGAGAACTTAGATTATATGCTTCTGCTTCTTCTGCAGTTAATTTCTTATACTTTTCTGGACCAGTGTGAGTAGAATCATTAAACCTTACCCAGTTTCCCTCATTAAAATTATCTTCTAATTGTGTCATAAATCTATTGAAAATTAATAGTTTATAAAGATTATTATAAAGACAAAATTTCAAAAAAACTATAAACTTCAATTTATTAATTTTTGTATGAAAAAACCCTCTTTTATAGAAAATTATCTTTCTCTTGCAATAAAACTAGTGCTTATTCTTTCTATTTTAAATGCTATCTATAATCAGTTTTGGCATATAATGTCAACAAATATATTTTTATTGATTTTAATGTTTCTTCCTCAAATTATAAAGAAATATGAAATAAAGATTCCAAAAATATTTGAATGGGCATTGTTTATTTTTGTAATATTTACTCTTTTTATTGGAAAAATAAGTGGGATAATTGCCCCAATTTTCTTTGGTATTGCAATAGCCTTTATTGGATTATTAATTTCAGCAATTTTATATTCTAGCAATCAAATAAAAAAGAATAATTTTCTTATAACTCTGTTTTCTTTTAATTTTGCAGTTAGTTTTGGAGCATTATTAGAATTATTAAAATATTTTTTAAAAAGTTTAGCAGGACATCCTCTTTCAGGAGATTTATATTCTTATACAATGAAAAATCTCTTTTTTGTAATAATTGGAGCAGCAATAGCAGCAATTATTGGTTTGGGATATATGAAAGGATATATAAAAATAAGAAAATTTGCAAAAGCCTTTATTAGATTAAATCCTAATTTTTTAAGAAAAACACACGAAGAAGAATTATCTGAGTTAATTTCTCAAGGAGAAGATGAAAAAATAGAATTCAAATCAACTTTAAGAACAAATTTACACACAAAAGAATTTGATAAAAAAATAGAGTATTCTGTTCTAAAAACAATTGTTGCTTTTTTAAATACAAATGGGGGAACTCTTCTTATAGGAGTTTCAAATAAAGGAGAAATTCTAGGAATTGATTCAGATAAATTTGAAAATGATGATAAATTTGCATTGCATCTAACAAATATAATAAAGGAAAAAATAGGTAAGAAAAATCTGCATCTAATAAATTTGAAATTTTTAAAAGTTAGAAATAAATTTATAATGAGAGTAGATTGTGAAAAATCATCTAAAGAGGTTTTTCTAAAACCAAATCCAAAAGAAGAAGAATTTTATATAAGAGTCGGACCTTCAAACAGCCAGCTTGTTGGAAGTGAATTAATAGAATATGTTAATAAACACTTTAAAAAGAAAAAATAAGATTAAAGAATTTCTTCTAATTTCCCTTTAATAAGAGCTTCTGCTTTCCCTTGAAAAGCTCTAGCTAAAAGAGGAACTTTACCATCAAGAATAACCTTTTCGTTTTGTATGTGAACTTTCCCTTTTAATGTAAATCCATAAACTCCAAAAGTAAAGGACATTTCATCCTTAGAGGAATTCCAAGAAGTGGAAGGATTACTTATTTGATTTCCGTATTGTTTTTGTAAACCTGATATAAGAGTGTCAATCTGCTGATATGCATGTTCCTTTGTACCCTTATATCTATGTTCAATTATCATAACTAAAAGCATAAAAAAGGGTTTATAAGAATTGTTATAGTCTAAAATAATCTTCCGTCGAAGCCTTTATAAATGAATTTTGCTAATATTTTACTGTTATAAGATGGCAAAAGCAACAAGCGATTATAAAATTCAAAACATAGTAGCAACAACTTCACTAGAAAAACCCATTCCTTTAACAAAATTAGCCAGAACACAGCCAAATACAGAATATAATCCAGAAACATTTCCTGGATTAGTTTTAAGGGTAAAAGAACCAAAATCAGCTGTTTTAGTTTTTTCTTCTGGAAATTTGGTGTGCACAGGAACAAAATCAGTTTCTCAAGTTAGAAAAGTTATTCAGGCTGTTATAAAACAATTAAAAAAAATAAATGTAAGCATAACTACAAAACCTAAAATAACTGTTCAGAATATTGTTGCTTCTGGAACAATTGATTTAAAGCTCAATCTTAATTTTTTAGCTTTAGAAATGGAAAATACAGAATATGAACCAGAACAATTTCCAGGATTAGTATATAAATTAATTGAACCAAATGCTACTTTTCTACTCTTTAGCAATGGAAAACTCGTTTGCACAGGAACAAAGAACAAACAACAACTTGAAAACAGCATGACACAGTTATTAAAGAATGTCAAGGCAGCTCAAAAAGAGTATAAAAAGTAATTTACTCCCCAAAAATAACTATTAAATTCTAAAACTACTTTATAATCTATATAAATCTATAAAAACTTAAACTCCATTTTCTAAACATGGAAGAAGAAATAGATATTCCCAAAGAGGATGAAAAAGATGAGAGATCTAAAAAAGAGGAATTTTTAATAGAAGCAAAGAACTTTTTCGAATTTCACAAAAAAGAATTAGGAGATTCCATTAGAAAAGGTGATAATGTTGTACATATTGATTTTATTAAATTAACTGAATTTTCCAATCAATTATCTGATGAAATTCTTTCAAATCCAGAAGAAGCTCTAAGTTTATTTGAATTGGCAATTGAAGAATTAGGATTAATTAAAGACTCGAGAATAAGATTAATTAATCTTCCAAAAAGTCAAGAAATAAAAGTGAGAAACATTCGTTCAAAACATTTAAATGAATTGATTATTGTTGAAGGACTAATTAGGCAATCTTCTGATGTAAGACCTCAAGTTGTAAATGCTAAATTCGAATGTCCAAGCTGTGGAACAATTATAAGCGTTTTACAAATAGAGAAAAAATTTAGAGAACCTTCAAGATGTTCGTGTGGAAGAAAAGGAGGATTTAAACTAATAAGCAAGGAAATGGTGGACACACAAAGACTAGTTATTGAAGAATCTCCAGAATCTCTCTCAGGAGGAGAGCAGCCCAAAAGAATAAATGTTTTCCTAAAAGAAGATTTAGTTGAACCAAAAATGGAAGAAAAAACAACTCCAGGAAGCAGAGTTAAAATTATTGGAGTTTTAAAAGAAGTTCCAGTTCCTTTAAGTTCAGGAGGATTATCAACAAGATTTGAATTAGCAATAGAAGTTAATAATATAATTCCCTTAGAAGAAACTTTTGAAGAATTAGATATAAATGAAGAAGACGAAACACAAATATTAGAACTTTCACAAGATTCAAGAATATTTGAAAAACTCGCAAGAAGCATTACTCCTAGTGTATGGGGTTATGAAGAAATAAAAAAATCATTAGTTCTGCAATTATTTGGAGGAGTCCAGAAAGTTCATGCAGACGGTCAAACAAGTAGAGGAGATATTCATATTTTATTAATTGGTGATCCAGGAGTTGCAAAATCAGTAACTCTAGCATTTATGGCTAAAATCTCTCCTAAAGGTAGATATGTAGTTGGAAAATCTACTTCTGGGGCAGGATTAACTGCAACAGTTGTTAGAGATGAATATTTAAGGGGATGGAGTTTAGAAGCAGGTGCAATGGTTCTATCAAATAAAGGATTGGTTTGTATAGATGAATTAGAAAAAATGGACCCTCAAGACAGAAGTGCAATGCATGAAGCAATGGAGCAACAAACTGTTACAATCAGCAAAGCAAATGTTCAGGCGACTTTAAGAGCAGAAACCTCTGTTTTAGCAGCTGCAAACCCAAAATTTGGAAGATTTGATCCTTATCAAGCAATAGCTCAGCAGATTGATATTCCACCAACATTGATTAATAGATTTGATGTTATATTCACTTTAAGAGACATTCCTGATAAGATAAAAGATGAAAAAATAGCAAGCCATGTTTTATTAGAACATAGAAAAGAAGGAGAAGAAATGTTGATTCCAAAAGAATTATTTCGAAAATATGTTGCTTATGCAAAACAAAGAATAAAACCTGAATTAACTGATGAAGCAGTAGAAGAACTCAAAAAATTTTACGTTGAATTGAGAAATCGTCCTGTTTCTTCTGAAAGTGTAATGAGGCCCATTCCAATATCTGCCCGGCAATTACAAGCTTTAATTCGTATGTCTGAAGCCTCTGCAAAAATAAGATTAAGTAAATTAGTTACAAAAGATGATGCAAAAGAAGCAATTGAATTAATGAAATATTATTTAATGCAAGTTGGATATGATTATGAATCTAAAACCTTTGATATTGATAAGATATATACAGGAATGACTGCATCAAAAAGAAACAAAGTATTAATAGTAAGAGAAACAATAACTGCACTTAAAGAAAGATTAGGAGATTTAATTCCTATTGAAGAAATAGAAAAAGAACTAGAGGAAAAATTAACAAAAGATGAAATAGACTATGCAATAAATGAATTAATAAAAAACAGCGTAATTTATCAGCCAAGGCAAGGCTATGTTCAAAAATTGTAACAAAACTTTATAAACATCTTATATTTTCAATGAACAACAAAATAGGAAAAGTTTTTTTCGCGATTTCCATCGGAGGCATTTTAAGAAATCGCCATTCCGTACAAAAAAGGAAGATTATACGAAGGAAACCTTGGTGTCCTCGCAATGGCAGATGAACAATTTAAGAGAAATATTGCATTTAAATTAAGAATCGGAGATATTCTAATGGGAAAACCAGTATTAGATGGAGAAAGATTTTCTTTTTTAGAACTAGGAAATAAAAAGATAATAAGAGTAAATGTAATAGGGAATATTGTTGAAAGATTTGATAGTGAAGGAGAAAAAAGATTTTCTGTTTTAACTCTCGATGATGGTTCTGGACAAATAAAACTAAGAATTTTTTCAGATGATGTTGAAAGATTCAAGAATGTAGTTCAAGGACAAACTGTTTTAATTATTGGATTTTTAAGACATTTCAACAATGAATTATATATTACTCCTGAAATTATAAAGGAAAAAAATCCAAAATATCTATTAATAAGAAAATTAGAAACAGAAAAAAACAAAGCTAAGGAAGAACCAATTGCAAGAGATCAAATAATTGCTGTAAAAGACAAGATTCTTGGCGCAATAAAAAGTGCAGAAGATGAAGGAGGAATTGAAATAGATAAGATAATTATGGGATTAAAAGATATTTCTCCAGTAATAATAAATCAGGAAATTCAAAAATTTCTAGAAGAAGGTATTGTATTTGAACCTCGTCCAGGAAAAGTAAGATATTTGGGGTGATTATTTTTTAGGATACTCTAATTTAATTGTTGTCTCTTCTCCAAAATAGTCCTGATATTTCTTTGCAAATTCATATGTTTTATCAAAATATTTTCTATCGTTTAAACAAAATCTGTTTTTATCAATGAAAAGGTTAATAGTAAGAAAAGGTTTCGAAAAAGACATTTTAAGATAATTCAAAAACTTTGGTTTTTCTCCAACATAGAGATTAACACATTGAGAAAGATCTATGTTTTTTCCAAAAACATCTTTAACTAATTTCTCAATTCTTTTTATTTTTAGTTTTTTGTGCAGTTCTTCGACACTAATGCCTTCAATCTTCACCATGTTATCTTTAAAAATCTATTCAATCCAAATTTATAAAAATTTATATACTCTATTTTGTCATTTTAAACATGACAGATTACGAAAAATTATTAGAAGAAGCACATAAAAAAATAAAAAAAATAGAACATAGTGGAGAGAGATTTGAAATTCCTAAAATTGAGGGACATTTTGAAGGAAAAAAAACAATATTAACAAATTTTTTGCATATTGCCTCTCATCTTAGAAGAAAACCAGAACATCTTCAAAAATTCATTCTTCGAGAACTTGCAACTTCTGGAAATATGGAAGGAGAGAGGTTAGTTTTAAACAATAGAATTCCAAGTGCAAAAATAAATTCAAAAATAGAGGACTATGTTAAAGAATTTGTGTTATGTAAGGAATGTAAAAAACCAGATACTGAATTAATTAAAGAAGACAGACTAACTTTTGTTCATTGTCTTGCTTGTGGAGCAAAACACTCTGTAAGAGGAAAAATATAGAAAATTCCTTATTCAGAAGGTTTAAAAAATAAAAATTCCTTAGAAAAAGAAGTAAATGGAGGCTAAAAATGGTTGAAGGATATAGTGTTAAAGCAAAGAAAAAAGTTAAGATAAAAGACCCTGTTATTGTGCAAACTGCTCGTGGAGGATATATGGCAAAAGGAAAATGCCCTGAAACAGGAGTCACTGTTTGTGCTATGATATCTAAAGAAAATGCAGAAAAAGCAATAGCATCTGGTGAAGCTAAGAAAAACTTTTAATAAATCTTATTTTTTATTTTTTATATGGTAATTGTAAATGTGATAAAATCCTATAGAGATGTAATTGCAATTTGTGATTCTGAATTACTTGGAAAAAGATTTGAACAAGAAAAATTTCAATTAGATATAAAAGAATCTTTTTTTAAAGGTGAAGAAAAAGACGAAGAGCAAGCCATAAAAATAATGCAAGAAATGTCAAAAGAAGATGCAACTTTTAATATTGTCGGTGAAAAGTCTATAAATGCTGCACTAAAAGCAGGAATAATTGAAAAAGCAGGAATAAAAAAAATACAAGAGATTCCATTTGCACTTGTTTTAATTTAATTAAATTTATAAAACAATTTAAGTTTGAATAAATATGGAAAAAAATAATGAAGAACAAAAAATTCAAAGAGCAAAATTACCTAGAGGAAAAGAAGTTATTGGAATTATAGAGCAGAGGCTCGGAGGAAATAAAATGAGTGTAAATTGTCTAGATGGAAAAACTCGAAATTGCAGAGTTCCTGGAAGATTAAAAAGAAAATTATGGTTAAGACCAAATGATGTAGTTATTATTGAACCCTGGGAATTAGATGATTCAAAAGGAGATGTTTTATTTAAATATAATAAAAGTCAAATTATGTGGCTTAGAAAAAATAAATATCTAGAAGCAGAAAAATCTGAATTTTAACAAGAGATGAAAACAATATTATCTGAAAAACTTCCAAGAATTCTAAAAAATAAAGCAAGATTAGAAAAGAAACTAAAGATAAAAATAACAAATAGAGGAAAGGAAGTTTATATTAATGGAAAACCAGAAGATGAATATCTTGCTGAAAAAGTAATTGAAGCTATAAATTTTGGATTTCCTTTTTCAATAGCAATCTCAATTAAAGAAGAAGATTTAGAATTTGAAATTTTAAATATAAAGGATTATACTACAAGAAGAGATTTAAATAGAATAAGAGCAAGAGTCATTGGAAAAAGCGGTAAAACTCTAAAAACTCTGTGTCAATTAACTAAGTGTAATTTTGAATTAAAAGATAATTATATAGGAGTAATAGGATCTCCAGAACTTATTGAAAATGCACAAGAAGCTATAATTTCAATAATTAAAGGAGCAAAACAATCAAATGTATATGCTCATTTAGAAAAAAATCAACCAAAACCCATTATAGATTTAGGTTTGAAAGAATAACTTTAAATATTAAAAAATTCTCGCTTTCTTATGTCCCGATAGCTCAGTTGGTAGAGCGCATGGCTGTTAACATAAAAACCTCCAGCAGGTTTTTATTAATCCAACAACTCTTAATGGATAAGACAGTTACCATGGTGTCGGAGGTTCGAGTCCTCCTCGGGACGTTTTACTATTAAAACCCAAAATTTATATATCTCTATTTCTAAATCTAATTATGGAATTAAACAAAGCAATTAGAGAAAGACACAGTGTAAGAAGATTCAAAAGCCAAATACCTGATTGGAGAGATATTTTTGATTGTATAGATAGTATGAGATATTCTCCAATGGCAGGAGGTAATTTCACATTAAAATTTATTTTAGTAGATGACAAAGAAAAAATAATAAAATTAGCAGAAGCAGCTCAACAGAATTTTATTCAACAAACTTCTTATGTTTTAGTAGTATGCTCAGATCTTTCTAGAACAGTAAATGCCTATGAAAAAAGAGGAGAAATTTACTGTAGACAGCAAGCAGGAGCAGCAATTCAGAATTTTTTATTAAACATAACAGAAAAAAAATTATCAACTTGCTGGATAGGACATTTTATAGAAGAACAAGTAAAAAGAACACTAAGAATTCCTGAAGAAATAAATGTTGAAGCAATGTTTCCTATTGGATATGAATTTAAAAAACCTTTAAAGAAAAGAGTAAAATCAGATTTAGACAAAGCTCTTTATTTTAATATCTATAAAAATACTAAAAGAAAACCTAGATTAGTAGAAGGAGTAAAAGTAGGAAGAGCAAAAGAAAAAGAAGCTTTTTAGTTATTAATTAAGAAGATGATTCTGAAGTAGGAGTTTTTGCTGTTGTTTTTGAATTAGTCATTTGAGGAATTGATGTTGAATTTGTCGTTGATGACTTTACAGAACTTGAAACTGGTTTCTCTAAAGCAGTTTTTGTCTTTAAAGAAGAAGGTGTTTTTGGAGAAGTTGTTGTTTCTTCTAAATCCATCTCTAAATCCAGTCCCCTAATTATTTTTAAAATCAAATTCATGAGCAATCCAAAAATTAATCCAACTATAAAAGATATAACAGCATAAGCAATAGGAAAAATTCCTAAACTTATTCCAAATCCAATTCCTAATAAATCAAAAACATTATAAGATGAACCTAAAAAATAGATTATTGCAAAAGCTATATCTGCTATGATTCCAATAAAAAACCCAAATAACCCTAAAAATAGAGCTAATTTAATAACATTAAATTTATTTATAATTGTCATTTTCCCTCTTTTTTACTAAATAAATAACAAAAAACAATATAAAAACTTTACTAAAAATTGCCTTTTCTCCCCCATAAAAGAAAAGGCAAAAATAAAAAATTATCTTATAACTTCAATACCTAAATCAGACATTTCCCTTGATACAGGAACACTAGCTTCTTCAAAACTTCTTCCTAACACATAAGGAGATGAAACTCCTGTCATAATAGTTATTACTCGAACTTTTCCAGTAAACTCTTTGCTAATTCTAGCCCCAATAATAACTTGTGCTTCTGGATTAAGATTTTCAGAAACTGCTCTTCCAATTACATCAAACTCTTCTAATTTCAAATCAGGTCCACACGTAACATGTATTAAAGCTCCGCTCGCACCTTGATAATCCACGTCAAGTAGAGGATGTGTAAGGGCTTGCTTTACTGCTTCCATAACACGGTCTTGTGTATCTGCTTCTCCAATACCAATAACTGAAACACCACCGTCTTTCATAATTGCTGAAACATCTGCATAATCCAAATTAATCAAACTTGGAAGTGTGATTGTCTCTACAATTCCTTTAACCATAGTGCTCACAAGTTCATTTGCAACTGCAAAAGCCTGTTCAATAGGTAATTGTCCTGCAATATCAACAAGCCTATTATTATCAAGAACAATGCATGTGTCTGTTACTTCTCTAAGTTCTTGTAATCCAAATTCAGCTTTGTCAATTCTTGCTTTTTCTGATTCAAAAGGCATAGTTACTACTCCAATAACAACTGCTCCAGTTTCTTTAGCAAGTTGAGCAATTACTGGTGCTGCACCTGTTCCTGTTCCACCACCTTCTCCAGCAATGATAAACACCATATCTGCTCCACCAACCATCTTTTTGATATCAACTATTGCTTCTTTTGCAGCTTCTCTACCTCTTTGAGGTGCTCCACCACAACCTAATCCACGAGTCAATTCTTTACCAATCAAAACTTTTTCATCTGCTTTAGTAACACTCAAATGTAAAGCATCTGTATTTGCTGCATAAATTGAAGCACCATTAATACCTTTGTTAAATAGCCATGTTACTGCATTACAACCCATTCCACCAACTCCAACAACCTTAATATTTGCTTTTCCAGCTCTAAGTTCATCAAAATTAATGCTATGGCTTTCTGTATTTGCTATTGCCTCTTTTGCAAAATCTAATACCATCTTTTTAACCTCCTTCTAATTCTATGTACTTTTCTTTTAGAAACTTTCAGTATTCTGTGCGTAAGCACAGCTTAGTTTCTAAAATGCTCAGGAACTTGTTCCTGACATTCGAAAAGTTTATATAGTTGGCAAATTTCCAACTATTGTTAACAAAAAAGAGGAGAAATCACCTCTATACAATTATTAACTATTCAATCCCTCAAATGAATAATTAATATACAAAAATAATAATAGAGAATTCTTTAAATAAATTTTGGTGATAAAAAAGGGATATTAATCAGCTAAATTATTTATTGCATCAACTAATTCTCCTGAGCAACATTCTGGAAAACAATCATTGACATCTTGTACTGTTCTTTGAGAAGAATTATATTCACAAATCATTTGTTTATTTAATAGGCTAGAATCCACCACATTATTTTCCAAAAACCAAAATTTAACAATACACTTATCATCTTGTTCACTCTGAATTTCATAACCTCTAAAGATACCTACTAGAGGTTCAAGTCCAAGAGCAAAAGTTCCTTCTGAGGTTTCACATATGCTCAACCTACTTTCAAATAAATTAGTAAATTCAAGAGCTACTTCAGGTTCGCACAAGAGTTCTGAAAGATTCTCATTATAACAATCCAATATTGTGTTTGGTACAAAACTTTCATTATTCCCCTCTGCTCCTTCTTCCCAAGCATCAATAGGATTATTAACTGCTTCTAAATTACTTGTTTCACAAACTCCTAAAATCTGTCCTTCTGGTTCATAATAACATTCTGTTGTATAATAATTAGGAGAAGAAAGACTTATATTAAAGCTGCAATTTGCTATGCCATATTTTGAAGCATTTAATATTGCTGATATTTTATCTGAATCATAAGAACAATTAACCCACAAACCTACTGAAATCTCCTGAGCAGATTCATTTACTTCTGCTTCTGCTTCTTGTATCTCTGAAAAAGTAAGATTAAATTCTTCCATAAATATCTCAATTAATTCATCAGTATATCCTACTGAAATATCTATAGTTTCTGTATATAAATTACATTTATTAGATTCATTTTCAGGTTTTCTTATTTCAAGATAAGTAGTTGAATTAATAAAAACTCCAAAAATATCTAAAGAAGAGTATTGCATTAAAGAAGCACTAGTACAGTTTTTAGAAGCATTAATAAAACAGCTCCAATCACTTCCACAATCAAGTGTTCCATTTATAGTTTGATTTTGTTCAGAAGTTGATTCTATACAATATCTTCCTTCAGGAGGCCTACTTTCTTCGGTTCCACAATTATTTCTATCTGTACAATTTCTAGTTTGAGTTCCATTTACACATATTGACCAATTTCCACAAGTCCAATCTTCTATGCAAATAAATTCATCTATTGCTCTCAAATATAAATTTGGAATGTCTCCATCAATAGACTTTAATCCAATTTTCAAATCATAATAATTATCTAAATCTAAATCAAGTTTTCTGCTCTCTCCTACTCTTAAATTAATAGTAAAAGGCTGACTTGAAATAGTTAAATCAACTGAATAAGTATAAACAGAATCAACTAATACTTCATGATCTTCACCATCAATACTAAACTTGGCTTTTTTACCTTCTCCTAAATCTAAAAAAGTTCCTCTAACTAAATCACTTTCTGAAATATTACTTGAATGGGGTCCAAGATACCAAACTAAAAATAAAACTAAACCAAATATTAAAACTAAAATAAAAATTCCTAGAAAAATTAAAGATGGCTTATGAGATTTATTTTCTTTAGAACTTTTTAACTCTGAAAGTTTATCTTCTGTCTCCTTTTTTGTCTCAGGTTCTTCAGGCTCTTTTTTTTCTTCTATTTTAGGTTTTGTTGGTTCAGGTTTTCTAAGTTCAGGCTTTTGAGAAACAGGTGAAATAAAAGGTTTGCCTTGTTTTTTTTCTTTTTTTCTATGAAAATAACCTAAATCTAAATATTTATCATATTGTACTTGAGGTTTTTTAGAAACAGGTTGAACAGGAGATTTGGGTTTGCTAATATATTCTTTAGGTATTGATTTTCTAGGTGCAGGTGCAACAGGGGAATTAGAAGATTTAGGTACTTCTTTATTAGAATAATTATTAGGTTTGGATATTTTAGAATTCTTTAAATTTGAAGATTTATTTCCCACCTCTTCCATTTTATTTAAAGTGAAATAGAACTTATAAACATTTCTCAAAAGCTCTTATTTTTTTCCAAGTATTTCTTAGTTTTTGATTTGCTCTTTTAACTAGAATCCTCAAGAAATTATCATCTACAAGAATTTTCCCCTTATCTATGATTGGAAGTTCTAATCTTTCTGTGCTATTTAATTCAAGAACATATCTTTTATTTATTGCAATAATCCCTGATTTTTTCCAGCCAGTTAATTTTGCTTTAGAATATAATTTATTAGCACTATCTAAATCCCTACATGCAACATGAAGAGCACAAGGGTCTAATTTAAATTTAATTAATTCTTTTATCTTACTTGCTTTGTGGAAGGGGTGGGGTGGATGGTGGCTAGAAGAAACTGCAATTTTTTCTAAATCTTTTTTTAATTGCTTAAAACTAATTAAATCATGATATCTCTCAAGAAACAAGTCTCTTGCTTTTTTCTCTTTATCTGGAATTAGTATTATTCTTCCAGAACAAGAAGAAGTTGTATAATAATTTTCTAATGAATTTATCTTATTGCATAATTTAATAATTTTTTTATCCCATTTTCCAATATGAGATTTATCCTTTCTAGATAAAACATCTTTTTTTCTCTGCAGAAAATTGTCTCGGGGCATAATAAATTCAATAAGAAAATCTTTATATATTTTAAGGCTCTCTATAAGCTATGAAACAATCTTTAAGAGTAGCTATAATTGGGCCAGGAAATCTAGAATTCTATTATCAAAAACTTCAAAAAATTAATAAAAAGAAATTAAAATCTGAACTAAAAAAGATTGCAAAAGCACTAGTTGAAGCAGATGTAGAGATAGTATTGGTTCCAGACAAAGGAGTTGATATAGAAATAGCGAGATTAT
Organism: Candidatus Woesearchaeota archaeon; assembly: GCA_964653965.1. Classification (GTDB taxonomy): domain Archaea; phylum Nanobdellota; class Nanobdellia; order Pacearchaeales; family GW2011-AR1; genus JAFCEV01. The sequence continues at coordinate 4,414 of CAZZFU010000002.1, read as the reverse complement.
ATAAAAAACAAGGAGGAAAAAAAGCAATAGGAACTATTCCAAAATCTGACAAGAGATATGGAATTGAACATTTAAAGCCCTATATGAATGAAAAAATAAATGGAAAAAAGATTTTTGATGAATTTATAGATTCTGGAGATTGGAGAGAACAAAATAGATTAAGAGGATTTTTTGGAGATATTGTTTTATCCTTAGGAATTAGTCCTGGTTCAGAATTAGAAATGAATTACTCAACTTATTTATTTAAATTAATGAAAGGTTTCAAAAATGGAGTATCAAATGTTAAAGGACTTCATCCTCAAATAAGAGCAAATAAAAATATTCCTTATACTTATTTTATTTATACACCATTTATAAAAAATAAAAAATTATATCCTGAAACAGAAGCATATCTAAAAGAATTTGGCATTAAATTAGAATATATTAAATCTCCAAAACAACTCAAAGAAAAACTTCAAAAATTATGATTTCTCAATACCAAAGAAATCTTGCTAATTCTTTGATTTCGTGGATTAGAAAAATTTAAGATTTTTCTAATATTAAAGCATTTATCCCCTCTTCTTCACAAAGTTCAACAAACTCTTCAGCATCTGTTATAGTTCCAATTATACTTGCATAATGCATTGGAATTGCTAAAGTTGGTTTAATAATTTTAGCTGCTTCAACAGCCTCTTCAACACCCATTGTAAATCTTCCTCCAATAGGAAGAAGAGCCACAAATTCCTTTCCTGGCTGATGATAACCTGTTAATTTTTGCATTTCAGGGATAACATCAGTATCTCCAGCATGATAAATTAGAACATTGTTAATTTTAATTAAATATCCAACCCATCCTTCATCTTTAGGATGAAAATGCTTATTAATATTATAAGCAGGTAAAACTGCTAATTTTATACTTCCTAAATTAAGCTCTCTCCCAACCTCTACAACTTCCATTTCAATAGGAACCTCAAATCTAGTAATTTTACTCTGACAATCTGCAGGAGCAATTATTTTTGTTCCTTCTTGAACAATCTTTTCAATATCTGCAACACTGCAATGGTCATAATGGCTGTGTGTCAATAAAATAATGTCTGCTTTCTCCTCTGTTTCTTTAATATTATAAGGATCTATATAAATTGCCTTAGAATTTTTAATTAAAAATCCAGAATGCCCAAGCCACTTAATTTCTATATCTTTAATGTTCATTTTATAATTTCTTTTACTAACTTATTCACATAATTAAAATTAGCATCATTTAATAATATAATATCAAAATTTTCCTTATATTGCTCTAGATTTTCTCCTACTTTTTCATTCAAAAATCCAATTTTTATTAAATTATCATAATCAAAACCAGTTATCATACCAACATCTCCTAAACCATCTCCTAACAATAAAACATTTTTTTTATCTTTTATTAAATCAAATACTTTATAATTTTGAATTGCTGTTTCATCTTTATTCATAGAATGTATAATTGGTTCTTTCACTGCTTTTGCATTTCCATTAACATCCCATTCATATGAATTAGAAACAATATGAACATTATCATATAACTTTCCTTGTTTCTTAAGGTACATTGAAATAGAATCTCCGCCTAATCCTGCTGATGACATAATAACTAAAGGTATTTCCCTCTCATGTAAAAAATCAAAGAATCCAGAAGCACCTTCTCTAAGTTGGATATTTCCATTTTCAATTACTTTTTCTAAATGTTTTTTATTTAATCCAGATTTTATTAATAAGTCAAAATGTGAAGTCCACCAATCATGCATTGCTTTTTTCTTTTCTTCAACAGAAATAGCTGAATCAACTTCAATAGGATGATATTTGTTAGCTAATGCTTTTGCTTTTTCAGAATATTCTTCAGATAAATAATCTTCATCTCTAAGAACAGATATAATTGAAGGTATTTTCTTACTATTAACAAAACATTTAGTTAGAGTTCTATCAAAATCAGCAAGAACATGAATTCTATCTTTTCCTTGTTCTAAAATCTTTTTCTTGGTTTTTTCTAATCCTTCAATATCAAATATCACAACATTCTCCATAAAATCTCAAAGAGCTATTTGTTTTTAAAGTTTTATTTAGTAAGATTATCTAAAAAGGAAGAAATATTTTTTTTATTTTTTAATTCCACAAATTTCCTAGGGACTTTTTTATATTTTCTATACCATAAAGGCCCCCAACGGTAAACCCAATAAAGAAGTTTTAATTTTTGTTTTAAAGAGCCCTCTTTCTTAGATCTTTTTAAAGCTCTTGAGGCCATTATTCTTTTTGGAGGATTAGTAAATACAATCAAATCTGCTTTTTTTATAGCGTCTTCTAGCCACCTAACATGAACTCCTTCTATTATCCATTTTTTATTCTTAAGAACTTTTTTCAATTTTTTCTTAAATTCTTCTTCAGTTGCTTTTAGAGCCCATTTCTTTTTATATGCAAAATCATCTGTACAATAAACTTTTATTTTAAGAATCTTTGAAATTTTATTTGCAAGTGTTGTTTTTCCGCTTGCAGTTAAACCATACACAATTATCTTCTTGTATTTCATTGTTTCTTTTTATAAAATTCTACTTTTCTAATTTTTCCTTTTTTTTCATCTAAATCAATTAAAACATTTGCATCTTTTCCAAAACCAGCATTAATAACAGTTGTTTTGCCTATCTTTGTTTTTCCAAAATGATCATGAAGATGTCCCCCTATACAAAGTAGAGGTTCATGTTTTTCACAAAACTTTCTTGCAATACTTGAACCTAAATGCATTTTATGAACATAATTCTCTTTGTCATTTACAACATCTAATTTTGTATTATATGGAACATTATGCGAAATAAAAATTGTAGGTAATTCTTTATTTCTTTTCTTAAAAGCAAGATTTAATTTATCAATAATTTTTTGATGTGCTTCTTTCAATTTTACATATTGTTTATCTAAAATATCCTTTTTTCTCTTAGTTTTTTTATAAAGTTTGGCTTTTCTTCTTTTAATATCTTCAGGACCAGAACTTAAACCATATCCTACAAAATTAACTCCTTCAAAAATATGATTTTTAAATTGGCAGTTTTTTAGATTTTTTACTCCTTTTATTAATTTTGGGTTTATTTTGTCTCCCAACCAAAAATCATAAAATGCTTTTAGATAATTATAATCTGATTTTTCTATATTTTTTATTCTTGTTTTACCATAACTTTCATCCCAATTTCCAGGAACAAAAAAAACAGGTTTTCCAAAATTAGTTAGGAATTTGAGAACTTCTCTTCCTTTATCAAGAGATTTCTTAGTAATTTTATTAAATTCTTTTTTTCCTATTTTTTCAATAATAAAATCATCCATCCCAATACTTCTTTTTTCACTTTCTTTCCAAAGTTTAAAAATTTCTTTAAGATAAGGTCTAAACTCAGAATCATCTGCCACATCTCCTACTTGAATTATACAATCAAAATCATTAAAGTGAATTCTAGGCTTTTGACCATGCAGATCTCCAATAACTAATATTTTCATATTCCCTCAAACAAAATTCAATTTAAAAACCTAATTAATCTCTTTATTGTGATAAGCATGATAACATTTAATATAATATTCTGAATATTCTAAAAAATGATTTGCCTGTCTTTCAAGAGAAAATCCACGAAAATCTGAGAACAAATTAGAAAATCTTTTCAAATAAGCTCTAGCTTGCTCTTCACTATTTGCTAATTTCATTAATTCATATATGTCCCCCTCAATATTTAAGTTTAAAAAAGATTCAATAATTAAATAATAACTAGAGGGATCTTTTTCAATATTTAAATTTAAAAAAGAACTAATTGGATAATAACGAGAAGGGTCTTTTTCAAAAGAGACCTCTAATAATTCCTCTCTAATTCCTTGAAAAATATCTTCAACACTTCTATTCATAAAATTGTGAAGATAAAAAAATATAATTATTTTTTGGTATTTAATAAAAAGAAAAAAGAAGAATAAAAATAAAAAATCAAAGAGTTTATTCTTCATCTTCTGAACAAGAATCGTCTTCGTCTTCAGATTCGTCCATTTCTTCTTCATGCTCTTCTTCCATGGTGTTTACCTCCATTTTAGATAAAAAACACCTAATCTGTTTTGCTTTTAAAGATGAATCTACACTCAATAATTAAGAAAAAACCTACAAAAGATTTATAAACGCGATTTTAAGGATTAAACCTATTTGGAGTTCTTGGAAAAGGAATAGCGTCTTTTATTGTATCAAATCCACAAATCCAAGCAACTAATCTTTCAATTCCCAAACCAAAACCAGCATGAGGAACACTTCCATATCTTCTAGAATCTAAATACCAATTCGAAGCTCCTAAATCCATTTTAGCTTTTTTCAGACGTTCCTGAATTTTTTTTAAATCTGGCTCTCTTTGTGAACCATCAACTAATTCTCCTATTTTTGGAGCTAAAAGATTAAAAT
>CAZZFU010000001.1:25443-50321 GCA_964653965.1 Candidatus Woesearchaeota archaeon | reverse complement strand
TAACTTTTACTACTTTTTCTTACTAACAGAATGAAAAGCTTTATAAAGGGGAAAGCTTTTTAAACCTTTGTATTAAACTTTATAATAACAAAATTCTGACATGGCTTTTATAAAAAAATGTCCTGAATGTGGAAGTATTAATGTTACTTATGATCCTCATTTAGGAGAAGTAATCTGTAATGATTGTGGACTAGTAATTGAAGAAAAGATGGTTGACACAGGAATAGATTTACAGGGTAAATTTGATAAAGGAGAAAAAAAAGGAAGAGGAGGAGCACCAATAAGTATACAAAAATTTGACAAGGGATTAACAACAAATGTTGGTGAAATTTCAGACATCTACAAACTAGATCCTAAATCAACTAGAAAATTTCTAAGATTAAAAAAATGGCAAGAGAGAGTTTCAACTTCTATTGAGAGAAATCTAAGACTTGCTATGGCAGAATTAAGAGTTATTGCTTCTTATCTTAATCTTCCAAATGTAGTTAGAGATGAAGCTTCAAGAATTTATAATTATGTATTGCAAAGGGGATTAGTAAGAGGAAGAAGCATGGAATCAGTTATAGCTGCTTGTTTGTATGCTGCATGTCGTTCTTATAATATTCCAAGAACTCTTGATGAAATGGCAACTGCCTCTGATGTTGAAAGAAAAGAAATAGGAAGAACCTATAGATTCATAATAAGAAAATTAGGAATTAAAGTTAAACAAAGTTCTCCTAAAGATTATATTTCAAGATTCTCATCTGTATTAAAATTATCTCCAAAAACACAAAATGATGCTCTAAAAGTATTGCAACAAGCAGAAAATGTTGAATTAACTTCTGGAAGAGGGCCTGCAGGAATTGCAGCTGCTGCTTTATATGTTGCAGCTCTAATAAATGATGAAAAAAAGACTCAAAGAGAAGTTGCAGACATAGCAGGAATAACAGAAGTTACAATTAGAAATAGATATAAAGAATTAATAGAAAAACTTAATCTAGAAGAAAAAATAAAACAAAAAGAAAAAGAATTAAGTAAAAAGAAATAATTACTTCCAAAAATCAATTCTTATCTTTTTTGTATCTTTTATTCTAAGATTTTCTTTTAAATCTTTTTTTCCTAAAAAATTTTCTCTATGTATAAAAAACATTAAATAAATAAAAAGACTCAAAAATAAAATAATTAATAATAAGAAATCATTTCCAAATAAAGACATTAAAAAAATTAAAAGCACAACTAAAACAATTAATAAAATAAAAACCTCTTTTGAAATCTCTCTTTTCATAAGGATTTTTGAAATATTACTCTTTTTTAAAATTTAGTAATAACTTTCAAAAACAACAGCATGCGGAGATTAGGATTCGAACCTAAGTAGGCACTAAGCCATCAGGACCTAAACCTGACCCGTTTGACCACTCCGGCATCTCCGCATAAAAGACACCAAGGTTTCTTTTATGAAACTTCCTTTAAATTACTGCTCAAGGCTGATAACAATACAAATTTGCTAAAATTACAATAAATTACTAATATAAAAAACTTTAGAATTTCAAATAAAGAAGATTACTAACATCTCGGTCTCCAAACATGAGTAACATACAAATCATAATCATTTGTTTTCTCAAGACTTCTAATATAACTCTCCTTTATTAAACCTGATGTGCCAGGATCATTAATATAATGATAATAAGGACCATAATGAGACCAAATACCTGAATGAGCAAATTCATCTTCACCTCTTCCAAAAAGAAGAACATCTCCTGGTTTTAAATCTTCTTCCCAATCTTCTTTCTCTATTTCAATAAATCTTTCACTTCTAAAAATAGAAGGTAATTCTTCAACTGCATCTCTATTAGGTGTTGTTGAAATATCTGGAATTAATCCAAAAGTATTCAAAAGAGTTCCTGCCTCAATTAATACATTTGAAACAAAAGTCGCACAAGTATTATCAAGAACTTCTCTTCCAGCTGCTAATCTAACAGTATCTTGACCTCTTTTATTTAGTGCTATATCTAAAACATTTTGCCCAATTTCAGAATTATCACAAACAAAACCCTCTCCTATAACAACTTCCTCACATTCTCCATTATAATAAACACAATCTTTACCTAATTTAAATCCAAGAACAATACATTCTATTGAATCACATGAATTAAATATTCCAAATAATGCACTTCCTCCACAATCACTACATTCTTCTGCACTTGAAAAAACCCTTCTTTCTGCACTAGAAAACTCTCCTTCATCAACATCATTCCAAGTATTCCATCCATATGTTTCTGAAAGTGATTCTCTTTGTTCTCCTAATACACTAAGCATTTGCCCATACTCTTCATTTTCTTCTCCTACATTTTCAAACTCAACTCCAAACATCTCTTCTAGATTTTCTTCAGTAAATTCCCTGCACATGCCATTATAATAAACACATTCTTTACCTATTTGCAAACCAATTGCAAGACATTCTCTTACATCACATTTATTTAAATTAAGCCATTGAGTCAAAGCACTTTCTCCTCCACAATCACTACATTCATCTGCATTTTGAATAACATTTACTTCTGCATTAGACCAATCATATTGTGCTGCATCTTCTACACTATCCCATCCTACAGATGCTTTTTGGTTTTCATAATATTCGAGAAACTCTGTATATTCATTTTCTTCTAAACACTTTGCAACACCATTAACATCATAGCATTTCATTTTAGAACCCACACAATAAGCAGTTTTCCATTCTAAATCTTCTGTACAAACTCTATAACTATCCTCATCAATACAATAAGACTCTCCAACATTTTCACATTCTCCTGTATCAAGAGGTACTCCACAATACCCTTTTGTTTCTTTAGCTTCATAAAAACTATAATCACAATATTGGGATCCAGTGGACACAACTTGAAGACAAACTCCTTTTTCAACTAATTTACTTCCTTCACAACATGGACCACAATCCTCATTATTCAAACATATTTTTTCATAGGCAGTTTCAGGGCAATCTTCAAGTTTTTCCTGTTGTTGTACTTGAGTTTCAATTTCCTTCATATATTCATCAAACAATACCTTAGCAATTCTTCCATATGAACCTGCTCTTAAATAAATTAAAGTTGCTTTTTGATCATTATAAAAAACTTGCTCAAAAATTTCATTTATTATGCTTATTTTCTCAGTATCAGAAGACTTCTCTTTTACTTCCTTTATTTTGTCATCAATAGCTTCTCTAGAAGCATAACCATCTGAATCCAAAAGATCTTGAACTGTATTTAATGAACCTAGAACATCATCTTCAATACTCTGAACATCAATTACATTTTTTACACTTTCTGTATTAAGCCAACATTTTAAATTAGAATTTCCACAATAACCTACTTCAACCCAAGCATCTGGATTTGTTCCTGTTCCTGGATTATAAGTTGCACAAGTTCTTATTATTCCTTGATTATATATTTGAGGATCTAATGCATCCTCTACTCCTGATTGAACATTTGAATTTAATAAACTATACCAACTAGATGTTCCTGCAATACACTCTTTTTCTGTTGTAATTTGTGTTTGATTTGCCTGACTTGCTGCATACATATCACTTATATAATTAAGTGCAAAATTAGTGGATATCTGAGAAAAACCACATTCTTCTTGCTCATTAACCATTACACATAATTCTTTATAACCTGAAGGAGCTACAAAATCTTTTTTTTCAGAATGAGCATCTCCTTTAGCAACATATCCAGTAGCAATATCTATTCTATAAGGAGAATTTTGATAAAAAGAAGTAGTTGCATCTCTTTTAAAGTAAATTCTATAAAAAGCTCCTCTATCTTCTCCAGCATAAATATGATAAAAAACACTATACATTGATTGAGGAGGATTTGTAACAGTTGTGTAAGGCCTTTCATCAAACTTTGCATAAAATTGCACAGGTGATGCAGGAGTTGTAAGTGCATCTAATAAATTACCTCCATTAGGGTAATTAACAGATAAAAAGAAATCACAAGCAATATCTTGTCCTGCTTGCTCAACAGACCTTATTTTAAAAGCTTCATATGCATTTTTTGCATAAAATTGTGTATAATAACTTAAAGAGGACTGTGCTCTTTGCCAAGCATCTCTTACATTAAAATATTCTCCTCCTCCTCTACTACCACTTCTTTTTTCAAGAATAAGCTCTGTAAGTTTAGGTATTCCATATTTTGCAACAGGTATTATTTGACTATAAAAAAACTCACAAAAATAAACACTTTGAATTTCATCACAAATTCCAACTGTCTGTCCTGTATCTAAACTTTCTTGTAAACAAGCTCTATATGACTCAAGAATAGATAACCAACCATCTAATCCAGCTTTTATTCCTGTTAAACAAACAGGAACAACTATTCCTTCTTTATAATTTGGAAAGCAAAGAGCAATGCTTCCAATTATTCCTGTTTGAACAACATCTGAAACATAATAATTTCCTCCCATATTACATCTACTTGAAGGACAAACAACAGGGTCACAAAGATTAAATAAAATATTACAATCTTTTGGAGACATAAAATCTTGACATTTCATTCCTGGAATTTCAGCAGCAGGATTTCCAACTGGAATTCTTTGATTATTTATACGCACTTCCCTAATTCCTGCTGAATATCTTCTTTGAGCAATATTTATTGCTTCTTTGGCTTTCTGTACCAATCCGTCTGATGCCGTACTACTAAGCCCAGAAAACATAGGAGTAATTCCCTCAATATAAGATTCACAAATATCTGTATAAATGTCGTCTTGCATTCCATTTCTTCCAACATTACACAAATAAAAAGCATTTACTCTTCCTGATTCATCATAAGCACTCTCTCCTCCAATATCTCTAACCTCAGCATACCATCCATTCTGTAAATCAAAAGCAACAAGAGCAGGATATCTCTTATAAGACCCTGTTTCATAATATCTTATTTCTGGATTTTCATATCTATTTTGATAAGATTTTTCATTATACTTAACAAACTCAATATTCTTTTTAATTTCTTTAACAATGTTTTCATCGTCTATAGAAACTCCTGTCTCAGAATAAACTCCTGTAATTTCATAATGTTCTCCATCTACATTCTTTAAAGTTAAAACATATGTTCCAATTCCTGCAAAATTTAAGTATTGAATAGGAGTTCCTACAGGAATAATATTTGTAGGAATACCACTCCCTTCAGTATTTACTCCTCCTTCATATTCTTTTTCTTCTCTATCCTTATTACTATAATAAGAAGTTATTCCAACATCCTTAAGATTTAATTTATCATTCAATTCTTGCAAAGCAGTTTTTTCTAATAGTTTATCTCTTGAATTAACTTGAATATCCAGAAAAATATTATATAAACTTTCATTTGCTATTTGTTTTATTCTATCTGGAGTTTGTTGATTATTCAACATCCTTGAATATAAATCTATTTGCTCTAATTGCTCAAAAGAATAAAGTCTATCATCAAATCCTGAAGAAGTAAGAACATCACTTTTCAAAGTTTCTAAATTTATTGTTTCTCCATTTTCTTTTAAAGGATCTGCAAAACTCCCTCCTAATTGATAGTTATTTTCTAAAGCTTCAAGATTTTCTTTTACATCCTCTGAATATTTTTTATTAACTGCTTTAAGATTTGTAATATCTTCAGAAAAAATACCTCCTGATGTAGTATAGTCAGCCTTAATCTCATTTAAATCATTCTTTTGGTTAGCAAGAAAATATTGATAAGCATTAACATCTTCTGCTATATAATCTGAATTTTCAAATAAACATTCTTCTTCTGAAGAATATGTTTGTCCATTTGGTCCTGCAATTCCATCTCTAACCAACTGCCCACAATATTCATACCATCCATTATCTGAATTCATTACTGCTTGTCTTGCAACTCCTTTTCCTTGTGCATTTAAAAAATAATTCTTAATAATTAATACAGCAGAAGTAGCAAGACATGCTTGATTCATTCGTTTCAAAAGTTTTTCCATTGCATTTGAAACTTTTCCCCATTTTCCAATTAATCCATCTAACTTATCTATTTTCTCTTGAGTTTTTTCAGGAGATAATTTAATAGCTCTTTTATCAATATTTATTCTAAAATTAAAACTAGCATTTGTTCCAGCATAATTAATATTTGGAATTAATGAAACTTTTGCAACTTTTTCTAAATTAACTTCTAATAAAGTTAAAGTATAATCTGAACTAAAGCTTTCTGGCTGATTCAAATATATTTTTACTGATTCAGATTTTGGAATATTTCCAATTTCTGTTTTTGTTCTAATATTTAATTTAAGTTTTGCAAAATCTTCTTCTAATCCTTCTAACATTATATATTCATTATCAGAAGGATCCACATAAACCACATTATTTTTTGTAAGAGTATATATTTGAGATTCATCCCAATCAGAATGTTCAACTCTAACTCTTGCACTATATTCATATCTAGAAGGCTCATAAACTCCTTCAAAAGAAATTTGATAAATACGGTCATCAATTAAAACTTCTGTAACAAAAGGAGTTGAACTAGAAAGTTTAATTTGATTAGTGCAAATTTCTAAAGATTTTCTGGAATTAGGATAGGTTCCTTTAAATTCATGACATAATTCAACTAAAGTTGCTTTTTGCCCTAATTTATCTGCTAAAAAGATTAAATCATAAAGAGCTTGCTCTCCTAAATTACCTTCTACATTTGAAATCTTTTCATCAGGATAAACATTCATAAGTTCTCTATAATCTTCTATTGCTAAATCAAATATCTCTTCAATGTCATCTGAAAGAACAACATTTTCTTGTGATGAAAATCCAGAAACAAGTATCTCTTTATCAAACTCTGTATTTAAATTTCCATATCTAATAAATGAAAATTTCTCTCCATCAATTATGGCCCTCAAAAGTTTATCTCCAGTTCCTAAAACTTTCTGAGCATATTCTCCAATTAAACTCATGGTAATTCCTGAATTTAAATTTCCTTGCACTATATCAAGCTCTGCAATTGTTTTTGCTGCTCGCATTTCTTCTAAAGTTAATTTATTACTTGGATGGTCTGGAATAGTCATTAAAAAAACATACAAATCTTGTTGTTTGTTTGTTTCTCCTATTGTATTTGCATAAGCTAAAAAAACTTTTTTACCATCATGACTAAAAAGATAATCTCCAACTTCTACATTTTTTTCTTCTCTATCAATAGTTAGTGCAATTTTTGGAGTTATTCTAAGATTAATAGTTCCACTATGAAATCCATCTCTATCTTCTTTACAAGTAAATTTAACTTCTGAATTAAGTCCAACTTTTTCAGGAAGTCCCTTAATTGTGCATTCTCCATTTAAAAAGTCCTCTCCATTTGTAACTTCAACAGGATTTCCATTTACTCTTAATCTTGCTCTTGTATCTGGATTCTCAACTCCATCTAATTTTAGTTGCATTGTTGCAAAACAAGAATCAAAACCAGGAATATAGATTTCTTGTGATTTTTCTCCTTCATTTAAATTAATAGTAGAATACAATATTTTTTGATCTCCTTGTCCTAAAATTCCACTTCTACTTCTATCAGAATAAATAGATATTGTAGCACTATCACTACGAACAGCAGTTGCTCTTAAATAACCTCTTCCATCCCAAAAACTAAATTGATTAAATTTTTGTTCCCATTGATCTTCAGTTAAAATAGGTAGATAAAATTGAGTCTGTCCAACTCCAAAAGCACTAGTAATATCATATCTAATTCTTGCACTCAAATTTCCTTCAACATAATTCGGCATTGCAGATTCATTTGGTTGTTTTCTTAAAACAATAACAGCATAGCCAATATTATCAAAAAAAACTGGTTGAGTTAACTCTTTTTGATAAGGATTTAAAGCAGCTTCAGAAGGATGAAATCCAACAGTTGCAACTTCTTTAGGATATTGTCCTGTTATTGACATTGTTCTTATTGCTTCAACTTCTATTAAAGGATTTAAAACAGTTGCAGAAATTGGACAATAAACAAAAACATTTTGTTCTTCTAATAAATCACTTCTTACTATTGCAGGCTCACATCCCAAAGGACTTATCTGAAGAATAAAATCCTGTCCTGCTTCACACCTTCTATCAGTAATTAATGCATTTAAATCAAAAGTATCTATTCTATCATAAGGCCCATACTGAACATAATTAGATATTGAACTATAATAAGCCATTGCAAAAGAACTAAAAAGAATAACTCCCATTAAAAAAAACATTGCAAGTTTTATTTTTTTATTTATTTTCATGCGAAAAACACTCCTAAATTCTTTGATTCAAATAAAACATAATTTTCTTGTAATTCTTCTAAAGAAGTTGGTCTTGGTAAAGTTTCTGCACTTATTATAATTCTATTTGAATTTGAAAGTTCTTGTTCTGTAATATAATAAGTATCTTTACCTCCTCCTGCTAAAGCACTTGAAATAAGTTGAGAAGGAATAGTAACATCAAAACACTCTTCTTTAGTAAAGCCAAACCATCCTGCAATTCCAGAACGTGGAACATCTACACATTGTTCATAAGTTTCTCCTCCTAATTCCAAAGAAGAATTTTGATAAATATAAACACTAATATTATAATTTCCTTCACTCAACTCAACTGTTCTTGTCTCTGGATAAATAATTGTCTCTGTTAAATCATCTGAAACAAAACTAATTATTGCTTCTTGATCATAATAATAACCATCTAAATCTATAGCAACTTCTCTTTCATAAAGCCTATCTAAAATCAAATACAATTCTTCTTCATCCATTACAGAAAAAAGAGATTTGGATTCTTTATATCCGTCTGCTTTAGCAAGAATATATCCATTTATACATTGAGGAAATTTCTCTTCTAAAAATCCTGTTGAAGAAGTTTTTCCTATAGAACAAGTGCTTCCAAAACACTCATAAGAAATATCTGCTGAAACAGGAACCAAATTAAAATCATAAGTATTGATTTCTATAAAAGTGCTTGCATCTTCACAAAAAGTTAGATCTTCAAATTCAATTGCTTCCCCTCCTAAAGATTCTCTTGGATTGTTTCCTTGAATCATTACTGCAATTGGAAATTGAAAAACCTCTTCTCCTTCATAAATCTGAATCAACACAGGATATCTCAAATTATACACATAATGATAAGCAACATAACAAAATCCTAAAATTCCTAATCCGGATTGAGTTCCAACTGGTTTTGAAATCATAAGAACTCCTTCAGAAGGATTTACCTCAAAATAATGAGGCCAATTTGAAGAAGTAATAAATCTTACATCCTCATCTATGGGTAAATTAAGTGCAAAATAATCATTATTAGCTCCTTTAGACTTCAAAGCCATGGTATTAATCTCAATTGCTTCAGATAATTCAGTAAAAACTTCTTCAGCATTCCAAATCAAAGGAGAACAAGTTATTTCAGCTCCATCAACAGGAGCATATAATCTTAAAACATCAATTGCATATTCCTCTAAAAATAAATTATTCTGTTCTTCTTCATATACTTTTACAGCAGAATCATATAGTTTTCCTAATTTTGAATTAATAGAAATAGAATGCTCTTTAACTAAAACAGTATCATCTGCTCTAGTAATTGTTAAATCCATATTTAATTCTATATCAATGCTATTTTCATTTATTCTTACATCTGCTTTTGGTTCTTCTAATTCAATTTCAAATCCATCACCATAATAATCTCTAAAAGAACAATCAAAAATTTGGTCCTCTATAAATGTCTCTAATTCTTTTTCCATTTCTGAAATAGAAGGAATCTGGTTTTTTTCAACATTGCTTGCAGAAATATAATACCAATAAGGAATAGACATTCCTAAAAAATTTAACTGAGAAGAAAAAGGCATATAAGGAGAACCGAGCTCAAGTTCTGGAATATCTATATATCCTCCATGACTCATTAAAATATCTTCTCCAGTCATAAGATCTTCTTCTAAACAAGATAAAAAAGCAGTATAAACAGATTCCATAGCAGAAGGAACTTTTGTAATAGATGATTGACTTCTAAAAAGAAGGTAAAAAGCAAGTGCTGCAACAAGGATTATAGCAATTATAACAAAAATAGTAACTTGCCCTTTATTTCGCATTTTTTTCCTCCTCTTTTATTTTTTCTTCTATTAATTCTAAAATCTCTGTATTAAGGTCTTTTTTAATAATTTCTTTAAATCTTTTCCAAAGTTTTTCATCTTCTATCAGAAGTAAATATTTTTTCACCTTGAATTTCTCCTTAATTTAAGGGACAGAAAATTTTTAATTTCTGTATGTTATCAACCCTTTGATATTCTAAGAAAATTTTAATATATAAATGTTTCTTAATTAGTTATTTAGTTCCTTAGTTACTTAGTAATTTACTAACTATTATTTAATAAAATTAAGAATTAAAGAATTATTTTATCTACGACTTGAACGTACATTACTCATTCTAAAATAATTTATTGCCCCAATAAATATTAAAATAGCTCCTACTAAAATAAGCCATTTCTCTGCATTTAAAAGAAACTCTGGAAGAGCAATAAATCCCAAAGACCAATTAAGAAAATAAAGTCCAAAAAATAAGTATACTAAAAAAACTATAAATGCACCACTTTTCATAATTAAAAATAGAAATCAGCATATTTAAATATTTCTAAGAACTTGCTGCACTGTCCAAGGTTCTGGTTTGTACAGGACTTTGAAAAGCTGTTATTAGTATTTTGTAAATTGCACTGTCCAAGGTCCTGGTTTGTACAGGACTTTGAAAAGCTGTTATCAGTATTTTGTAAATTGCACTGTCCAAGGTCCTGTAGTCCAATGGTTAAGACATATCCTTGACGAGCAAAGGAAAAGCTCAAAATGGATAAAATCCAAGTTCAATTCTTGGCAGGACCATCCTAACCTTTAAAAACCTAAATTCTCTTTTCAATTTATAAAATGAAAATTCCGAAAACATCAAAAATTTATAGAACAATTTTTGGGGTCCCAGGAATCTGGAGAAAATTAAGATGAAGATTCCTAAGACAACAAAGAGATATTGTCCATATTGTAAAAAAAAGACAGAACAAAAAATAAAATTGGTTGGGACAGGATTTCAAAGAGGAACTCTAACAAGAGGTTCTTTAACAAGAGCTAAAAAAAGAGGGCTCAGTAGTGGAATAGGAAACAAAGGAAAATGGGGTTCAAGACCTCCAATTTCAAAATTCAAGAGAAAATCAAAAACAACTAAAAAAACAAACATAATGTATACTTGTCAAGAATGCGGAAAATCAAAATATCGAACTTCACGAAGAAATAAAAGAACAGGAAAAGCACTACAAGAATAAAAATGGCTAAAGCAAAAAGAAAAAAGAAATTTTTTGATGTTGAAATGCCTCTAATTAAAAGAGATACTCAACTACAAGCATATGAATTAAAAGAATTAGAAGGAAGATTAATAAAATATGATTTAACAAGAATTCTAAAAGGTAAAAGTCTAATTCTTCAATTAAAAGTAAAAATACAAGGAGAAAAAGCAACTTCAACTCCAAGAGAATTAAAACTACTTCCTTATTATCTTAGAAGAATGATGAGAAAAGGAACAAATTATATTGAAGATTCTTTTTCTACAAATTGCAAAAATGCACAAATAAAAATAAAACCTTTTTTAATAACAAGACGAAAAGTTTCAAGAGCAGTTAGAAAAGCTCTAAGAGAGAAAGCAAGAGAAGAGTTAATAAAACACATTAAAGATAAAGATTATGAGAGATTATTTGAAGAAATTCTAAGAAATCAACTTCAAAAAGAATTAAGTTTAAAACTTAAAAAAATATATCCTTTGTCTCTCTGTGAAATTAGAATTCTAAAAGTAGAGAAAGAGATTGAATCAAAAAAAGATAATCAAAAAGAATAATTATCTAATTTTATCTAAAAGATCTTTTCCACCTTCATGTGTCTCATATAAATGAAAATCTTCTTTAAATTCATCTAAATATTTTGTGAAGTATCTATCTCCTGCATTTAATAAAGATTCAGCGTCATATCTATCTATACCAGAAAGGATATGCGAATAAGAACCGTCAATTTCAAAATAGGGTCTTCCCTTTTCATCAAGATGAATACCTATTATACATGATTCATCAAATGCAGGATAATCTTTATAAAAAATTCCCCTTCCTTTATCTGTAATAATTGCAGGATTTTCTTTAGCTATCTTTAATATATTCTCTAAAAATTTTATCTTTTCCTCCTTATTTTCAATACTCATTTTCTAAAATAAGCCATACCTTATTTAAATATAATTAAGATTTAAAATATATAACAATATTTAGAATAAGAAATCTTTTAAACCAACATATTTTAATATTTCTATCAAATTACTGCGCCTGTGTAGCTCAGTGGTAGAGCATCTGCCTTGTAAACTTCAAGTTTCTTGAAGTTGCTCAGGAAACTAGTTTCATGACAGCAGAGGGTCGGGAGTTCAAATCTCTCCGCAGGCTTATTTTTAACTTCCAAAGGGAGTTCAAATACTTCAAAATACACTTTTTTTGAACGTCCCAGAAATTTTTGATTTCTGAGCTCTCCGCAGGCTTTTTACATTTATCTCAACTTAACAGCTGTTCCATAAGCCAGCATTTCAGAAGCACCCTGCATTATCATAGAAGTCATAAATTTCATCCCAATAACAGCATCTGCACCTAAATCAATTGCTGCATTAACCATTCTATTAAATGCTTCATCTCTTGCATGAACAGTCATATCAGTGTAAGTTTTAACTTCTCCTCCAACAAGATTCTTAAAACCTGCCCCAATATCTCTACCTATATTTCTAGCACGAACAGTATTTCCTTTAACAACTCCTAAAATTTCCACAACTTTCTTTCCTGGAATTTCTGAAGTTGTTGTAACAATTATTTCCTTTTTCATTTAGATCTTTTACCTCCTTGCTTTTTAATTTGTTCAATACTATCTTCTTTTTTATTCAATAAAATCCAAACTCCAATTATTAACATTGGAATTCCATAAATCAAAACCCACCAAGAATCTTCAAAATTTCCAAAAAAACCTAAAGGAATTAAAATTATTCCTGCAACTACAAAAACAACCCCTATTATTAATTGGCCCAAATTCATAAAAAAATTAATTAAAATTTATTAATAAAATTATCTATTTTTCAATAATTTCTGCTTTATTGTCATCAATTAATATTTTTGCTATTTCTTTTGGGATATTTGCAATCTGCCCTTTTTCAAAAGGCCCCATTTTTCCTCCATCTAAATCCATGAATTCCTCTACAGATTCTATAAAAACAACTAATTCATTTTTTGTTTCTCGTGCTTTCCCCCCATTAAGAATTTCACTAACTTTTTTATCAGATAAATCTATGTTTTTCATAAAATCTTCAAATAATTCTTTTTCAAATTTTAACATATTTTCAAAATCTTGCTTTGAAATTCCTGTTTCAGCTGCAATTAAAACTAAATTAAGAATTTTTTTTCTTCTCCTTAACATAAGTTCTTTAAAAAGAGTTATTGCATTTTCTATTTGCTTTTTTGTTTTAATAATAACATCTGAAAAATCATCATCTTGTTTTGAAGCAACTTCTTTTTTTTCTTTTAAATAATTTGCAACTTCTTCTACAAAGTTTTTTGGAATTGGTTGAAGTTTTGTAGAATATCTTTCTTTTCTAGCTGCTTCATAAATATCATTATAAGTAATCATAATCTAAAAAGATTTCAATGATTTTTAATAATTACTATGATAAAAACATTACTTAACAAAACCCACTTTTTTTAGCAATTCATTTCCATTCATTCTTCCAAGAGTTCCAAATCTTGCTTCTTTCTCACAAAACTTTTTCTCTTTTAAATTAGAATTATTATAAAATAAAACAGGAACAGGATCTGCAGAATGGTCCTTAAGTTTACAGGGTGTTGAATGATCTGCGGTTACAACCACTTTTATTTTATTTGGAGGTGCAAATTTCCTTATAAATTTAAAAAAAGTTTTATCAATATATTCTATCATTTCTTTTTTTTCCAAAGGTTTATTATCATGCCCTGGTAAATCTGTTTCTTTAAGATGAACATATGCATAATCAAATTTTTTATATATTTTTTTTAATATCTTAATATTAAATTTAACTGCTTTTCTCAATCCTTCATACAAATTTTTGTAAGCATCTAAATCCTTTAAAATAGGATATTCAAAAGCAAAAACATTCATTCCACTTGCCTGTGAAAATCCTTGCTCTAAGGGCATATAACTTGGAGAAGCCCATTTTCTATATTGTTTTAATTTTGGGGGTTCTATTCCAGCACCTCTAATTAATAAATAATTTGCAGGTAATAATCCTCTGCTTTTTCTTGCTTTATTAACTGAATGGTTATTTAAAACTCCATAAGCTTTTTCTAAAAATTCATTGACTATGTTTGCGGTATATTGTGAATTTTCATCATCATCAGTTGGTTTGCACAATCTAATTTTACTTTGAGTAGAAGATTTTCCCTGAATATATGTTGCATCATTTCCCATAAGACTATCTGAAAATCCTCCTCTAAAAACTAAAGCAGCTCTGTGTTGTATAGTTGGTTCAAAAACAAATTTACAAGGAAGTTTTATTTTATTTAAAGAACGTGCAAGAGATTTTGCTTCTTCTGTTGTCAGAGTTCTTCCTGCTCTTCTGTCTTTTATATTTCCTGATTTAAGATTATCTATTGTTGCGAAATTAACTCTTAAAGCTAAATCTCCCCTTGTTAATTTAATTCCTGCCCCTCTTGCTTCTAATTGTCCTCTTGAACTAGAAGTTAAATCATTTCCAAAAATAGAAACAACTGCTTCATCTGATTCAGGTATAAAACCTGGTTTAACAGGATACATATATCCTAATTCTCCTCTAGCAGCTAAAAAATCAAGATTTGGTGTATTTGCAGCTTCTAAAGGTGTTTTTCCGTCTAATTGTTTATTAGGTAAATCTCCCACCCCATCAATAATAACTAATATTCCTTTCATATTGAAATTTCCTCTGAAATTTTAATGCCAGAAAATTCTTAAGAATTTTCTATATATTCAACTCTTTGTTATGAAGCCTTGTCGCATTAGAGTTAAATCGCATATTTCATACAAATTCAAGCTCCTTTTTCTTTATAAAAATTTAGATAATTCGAAAAGTAATAACAAAAGTTAATATTATAAACTATTCTTAGTTTAAAAAAATATGTTTAAAAAACTTAGAAATAAAATAAAAAGCTGGACAAAAAAAGTATCTGAAAAAACAAAAGAAGCTGAAACTAAAGAAATTTCAGTTCCTATGAAATTTGATCCTGGAAAACAAAAATATGAGCCAAATTTAGAAGAAATAAAAAAACCAGGATTTCTAAAAAAAGTTGCTTCTAAAATATCTAAAGTAAAAATCTCTGAAAAAGAATTTGAAATCTATTCAGAAGAACTAGAAATGCTTCTTTTAGAAAATAATGTTGCATTAGAAGTTGCAGAAAAAATAATTGAAGAACTTAAATTAAGAATAGTTGGAAAAGAATTATTAAAAAAAGAAATAGAAAGTGAGATAACTGATTGTCTTAAAGAGATTATAGAAGAAATTTTAATTGGCCCCTTTGATGTAATTGAAAAAGTTAAAGAAAAAATTTCAGATCAATCAAAAGAACCTTATGTAATTTTATTTTGTGGAATAAATGGAACAGGTAAAACAACTACAATTGCAAAAATTGCAAAATTTCTAAAAGAAAATAAATTATCTTGTGTTTTTGCTGCAGCAGATACTTTTAGAGCGGCTTCAATAGAACAAATAAAAAAACATGGAGAAAGATTAGATATTAAAGTAATTTCTCAGGAATATGGGACAGATCCAGCAGCTGTTGGATTTGACGCTATAAAATACGCAAAAAAGAATTTTATTAATTGTGTTTTAATTGATACAGCTGGAAGAATGCATACTTCAAAAAATCTTCTAAATGAAATTGAAAAAATTTCAAAAGTTTGTAAACCTGATTTAAAAATATTTGTAGGAGAATCTCTAACAGGAAACGACGTAATAGAACAAGCAAAAAGTTTTAATTGGGCAATTGGGATTGATGGAATAGTTTTAACAAAAGCAGACATTGATGAAAAAGGAGGAACTGCTTTAAGTGTAGGATATATTACTAAAAAACCAATTCTCTATCTTGGAACAGGACAAGAATATAATAAAATAATTGTATTTGACAAAAAAAAGTTCATAAAAGATTTGGGACTTTAGATTAGATTTATAAATATATTTTACTATAGGAAATTATGGTGATTGAAAATATTTTTGATTTCTTTTCTACTCTAAAAATAATATTTTATGTAATTTCAATAACTCTTTCAGTTGCAACCTATGTGTATTTCTCATTAACTTTAATGTTAACTGCAAAAAGACTTGAAGTAAAACATATATGGTTAGCTTGGATTCCACTCATAAACATTTATCTATTTCCAAAAATGGCTAAAAAACCTACTTGGCCTTTGGCTTTTATTTTTACTCCTTTTTTAGCAGGAATTCTTTTTGGATTGGGAGAATCTTTAATTGGTTTCAAATTAGAAGAAACTCCTAGTTTAATTATTGCAATAATTCTCGGAGTTATTTCATTAATAGGAATAATATATTTAATATATTGGTTTGTAAAAATTCTGAAAAATAGAGAAAAACCTTGGTGGTGGATTTTGTTAATATTAATTCCTTTATTTGGCTTTGTGTGGATTTATATAATGTGGGGGATTTTAGCATGGAGTAAAAAAGAAGGGAAAATAAAATCTTTTGAAGATAAACGTAAAGGTCCAAGCAAAATTCTAGTGGAATATTTAAGAAAATATAAAGCAGAAGGATACACTTTAGAAGAATTAAGAGAACACTTAATAAATTCAGGACAAAATACTTCTGATATTGATGAAGCAATAAGATATATTTAATTATTTCTTAATTAAATTCAACAAAAAGATTGCAAGAATTCCAACTCCTGACAAATATGCAAACATAGTAATATAACTTATTTCCCACAAATAACCTGCAATTAACCCTCCAATTATACTTACTAATCCAATTGAAACATAATATACTCCATGTGCTGTTCCTTTTGCTTCTCCTGATAAGTCAGAGATATATGCTCTTTGATTAGTATCTGTAATAGCATAAACTGTTCCATAAATTAAAAATAATAATCCTATTAACCAAATATTTTCTATAAATAAAAAACCTAAAGTTACAAGTAAAAACAAAATATAACCCATTAATAGAACTCTTTTTCTTCCAATTTTATCTGACAATTTTCCAAAAGGAATTGCTAAAAAAGCATAAGTAAGTGTGAATAAACCATAAAGAATAATTGGAATAAGCAAACTTCCTGTAAGATTTTGAACTCTCAACAACATAAACATATATAATCCAAAATTAGCTAAAGTAAAAATAGAAAACACAAAAACAAGATATCTTAATCTTTTATCTAATTTTCTTAAACCTTTTATTATTCCATCTTTAGAAGGTTTGTGCTTGAATTCTGAAACAAAAAATAAAGGTAATAAAGAAAATGCAGAGATTCCAGCTGCAATAAAAATAATTGTTTTAAATCCTAATTCAAATTTCCAAAATAAAAACAAAACCAAAAATATACCTATTAAACCTCCAATACTTTCAATCATCCTATGAAGTCCAAAATCTCTTCCGTGTTTTTTAGTTGCTACACTAATCATTGCATCTCTAGGAGCATCCCTTAATTTTCCAAATCTTTCAAAAGAAATAATGCCCACTAATTGCTGCCATGAACCTGCAATTCCCATTAAAAATTTGAATATTACAGAGAAAAAATATCCAAAAAGAACAATTGGATTCCTCTTACCTAATTTATCTGAAAACCAACCTCCAAAAAATTTAAACAAACTTGAAAATCCTTCTCTTAATCCACTTAATAATCCTATTGCAATTCCTCCTCCACCAAGAGCAGTAATATAAAAAGGAAGAATAGGAGAAACCATTTCACTTCCTATTTCATTAAATAAACTCGCTCCTCCAAGAAGTTTAATATTTCTCAAACTACCATCCCTCTTTTTAGCCATGATTTTCTAAAGAATCAATATCTTATAAAACTTATTTATTAATAATTAAAACTGACTGTGGAGGTGAGCGACTTCGCGAGGAATGGAAAGGTGCTAGAAGAGAGAAGTTGGGAATTGGAGGGGTGAAAGGTGGATAAACCCAAAATTTATTAACCTATAATTTACTAATTAAAACATGTTAGAAAGATTAGGAGAAGTTATTAGAAAAGCTACAAATCAAATAGCTAATGCTATATTTCTTGATAAAAATTTAATGAATTCTATTATAAGAGATTTGCAAAGAGCTCTAATTGAAGCTGATGTAAATATTGCTCTAATTAAAAAAATTAGTGACAAAATAAAAAAAGAATCATTAGATGAAAGAATAAAAGGAATTGAAAAAAAAGAGCACGTTATTAAATTATTACATGATGAATTAGCAGGAATTCTTGGAGAGTATATTTCATTAAAACTCAAAAAAGGACAAAACAAAATTCTGCTTTTAGGATTATATGGTGCTGGTAAAACAACTACAATTGCTAAATTAGGAAATTATTTTGCAAAAAGAGGAAACAAAGTTGCCTTAGTAGGATTAGATGTTCATAGACCAGCTGCAAAAGAACAATTAAAACAATTAGCAGAAAAAAATAAATTAAATTATTTTATTGATGAAAAAGAAAACAATGCAGTAAAAACATGGAAGAAATTTGAAAAAGACTTAAAAAAATATGATTTAGTTTTAATTGATACTGCAGGAAGACATAATTTAGATAAAGAGTTAGTTAAAGAAATAACTGCTCTAAATAAAGAAATAAAGCCTACAGAATCAATTTTAATTATGCCTGCTGATATAGGACAAGCAGCTAAAAAACAAGCTCAAGAATTTAAAGAAGCAGTAAATATTTCTGGGGTAATAATTACTCGTATGGATTCAAGTGCAAAAGGAGGAGGTGCTCTAACTGCTTGTGCAGAAACAAAAGCTCCTGTTTATTTTATAACAACAGGTGAAAAGATAAATGATTTAGAAGAGTTTAATCCAAATTCATTTTTATCTCGTCTTTTAGGAATGGGGGATTTACAAACTTTAATTGAAAAAGTAAAATCAGCAACAGATTCAAAAAAACAAAAAGAAATTTCAGAAAGATTAGAAGAGGGTAAATTAACTTTAGATGATGTTATTGAACAAGTTAAATCAATGGGAGCAATGGGGGGATTTGATAAAATAAAATCAATGATTCCTGGATTAGGAAATGCAAAAATTCCAGAGGAGATGTTAGGTGCTCAAGAAGAAAAAATAAAGAAATGGGAACATATAATTAAATCAATGACTTCTAAGGAAAAAAATAATCCTGAAATATTAAAAAAACAAACTTCAAGAATATCTAGAATTGCAAAAGGTTCTGGTGTAAACAGCAGTGATGTTCGTAGTTTGCTAAAACAATATGATATGCTAAGTGAGATGATAAATGGAGGAACAGATATTGATATATCTCAGGGAATTTCTCAAAAACAGCTTCAAAAATTAATGAAAAAATTCGGTAAAAAAAAGATAAGGAGGATTTGATGAAGAAAATATATAAAAACATCATTGGGATAATCCTTTTTTTAATTTTAATTCTTTTAGCAGGGAGCATAATTTCAGACTTAGTAGATTTAATAATCAAAAATAGAATAAATAAAACATTTGTCTTTATAATAAAATTTGGTTTAATCTATTTAATGATTCTTCTTTTATCAAAAACAAAAACAATTAAGGCTCTTGAAGAAAGTGTTTTTGGAAAAAAATATAAAAAGAAAAAATGACCTCCAAAATTCTAACCCAAAGCACAGAAGCAAAAATAATTCTATAAAAATCATACCAAAACATTTATATATCAATTGATATATTCTAAATTATGTTAAATCAAAAATCAAAAAACCCTTTTATAAGAAGCCCTACTTTAGACACAGTTCTAATGATAGAAAAAACAATAGAGAAACATTCAGGAGAATTAAATAGAACACAACTTTGGAAAAAGCTTCCAAAAAAAGTAATGTGGCAGACATATCTTTTAGTTCTTAATTATCTAGAAAGCATAAACAAAATTGCATTTGATAAAAATGGAATTCTTGGATATATTTGGAATCCAAAATTAGCAAAAATTCTAAAAAAAAGACCAGAAATTAAAATATGAAACCATCCAAGGTAAAATTTATAGAAGAAAAATTAGAAAAAGAATTTAGAAATCTTGATGAATCTGACTTTCTTAAAAAAGCTATTAAAAGAGCATTGGAAGATTTGAAAATAAATGCTTTTGCAGGAATACAAATTCCAAAAAGGCTGTTTCCTAAAAAATATATTGAAAAATATTTCATAACAAATCTTTGGAAATATGATTTACCTCGGGGATGGAGATTAATATACACTATTACTGCAGAAGATGAAGTAAGGATAGTTTGTGCAATTCTTGAATGGTTCAATCACAAAAATTATGAAAAGAAATTTAAATATTTATTTTAAAATGACTCCAAAAATTCTAACTCAAGGTGCAGAAGCAAAAATACTTCTTTCTAACAAGACAATTACCAAAGACAGAATTTCAAAATCATATCGAATTCCAGAGCTTGATAAAAGAATTAGAAAATCAAGAACAAAATCAGAAGCAAAACTTCTAAACAAAGCTTCCAAAATAATTAACATTCCAATACCCATTATTGAAGACAAGAGGAATTTTCAGATAAAAATGCACTATATAAACGGGCAAAGACTTTCAGATAATTTAGATAAATTTTCTCTAGAAAAACAAAAATCTCTTTGCAAAAGAATTGGACAAAAAGTTGCAAAACTTCATGATGCAAATATAATTCACGGAGATTTGACAACTTCAAATATGATTTTGCAAAATAATCAAATCTATTTTATTGATTTTGGACTGGGATATATAAGCTCTAAATTTGAAGATAAAGCAGTTGATATTCATTTATTTAAACAAGCACTTGAAGCAAAACATTTTAGAAAGTGGGAGATTCTTTTTAAGGAATTTCAAAAAGGCTACAATATCTCAAAAAATTCTAAAATTGTTTTTGAAAGATTAAAAGCAGTAGAAAAGCGGGGAAGATACAAGCATTAATTATTTTTTCTGTTTCAAAAACCTTATAAACAAACTGAAACTTAATTTTTTATCAGCCCTGTAGTACAGCGGTCAAGTATGTTGCCCTTTGGAGGCAATGACCCAGGTTCGAATCCTGGCAGGGCTATTTAAACAATTCTTCATAAAAAATAGTTCTATTAATATCTTGCCTTTTTGGTTTAATCCATCTAAACATTCTTTTTAATTTTACAGGCTTATGTTTTTCACCTAATAGAGCTGCTGCTAATCTTTTAATCTCTTCACTAACTTCTGAATTTGGTTTATGCTTTGTAGAAGTCTGAAATTTTGACTGAGCCTTTAAAACATTAATATCATGCGGTAAAACAGCCATAACAGGAATTTCTGCTGTTTTTTCAATATCGCCTGTTGATAACTCAAAATTCTTACCATATACTTTATTAATAATTAATCCAGTTAAAGGAGCGCCTCTTTGTTTAATTATTTTAGCTGTTTTTAAAGTAGTTCCCATTGTTGGATAATCAGGAGTTGTAACAATAAAAATATCATCAGAAGCATTCATTACAGCCTGTGTTTCTTCATTAATAGAAGGAGGAGAATCAAGAAGAATTACATCATATCTTCTCCTTAAACTTTTTAATTTATCTTTTAATTTCAAAGGATTTACTTCTAATCGATTATATAAAGAAGAAGGCATTAAATCAAAATTATCTAATTTGTAAATTGCATCTTTTGGGTTTGCTTCTCCTCTTAAAACATGATGAAGAGTTTTTTCAGGGTCTAAAACATCTAAATGCAATCCTAAATTAGGAGCAGATAAATTTCCATCTACTAACAATACTTTTTTATCAAAATTAGACATAGCATCTCCTAAAGCAGTTACAGTAGAAGTTTTTCCAACTCCTCCTTTTAAACTAATAATCCCAATAATCTTACCCATAATTTATTTAATACCTTTTCATTTAAAAATCCTACCAAAACTTTAAAAAACATCATTACGAAATAGAAGAATGCCTAAAAAAAAGAAAGAAGAAAAAGCAAAAAAACTCTCTCAAAAAGAGTATGAAAGTAAAGTTTTAGAACTAGCAAAAAAAGGATTAACTAGTGAAAAAATCGGAGAAGAACTAAGAAAACAGGGCATACATCCAAAAGAATACAATAGAAAAATATCCCAAATCTTAAGAGACAAATATATTAATCCAGATTTAAAAAATGTAGAAAATAAACTAGAAAGAATAAAAAAACATTATGATAAGAACAAACAAGATAAAAGAGCTATGAGAGAAAAAGACAGAGTCTTTGCTCAATTAAGAAAGTTGAAAAAATACTTTAAAAAAGAATAATCTGATTTATTTTAAAAGGATAAAGGGTAAAAAAATGAAAAAAGAGGAAATTTATTTACAAGACAAAATAAGATATGTTGCTGAAGAATTTTTAGAAAAATCAAAAGATAAGGAGATTCAAATAATAAGTCATTTTGACACAGATGGAATTACTTCTGCTGCAATAATGATTTCAGCATTAAAAAAATTAGATAAAAAATTCTCACTAAGAATTGTAAAAAGTTTAGAAGAACAATTTATTTATGACTTACCAAAAAATAAAATAACTCTTTTCTTAGATTTAGCTTCTGGAAGCCTTAATCACATAGAAGAATCAAGATTAGAAAATGTTTTTATAATAGATCATCACGAAGTAATTCAAGACATTCCTAAAAAAGTAACAATCATTAATTCTGAACTTCATGATAAACAAAAAATAAGTAGTTCTTGTTTAACTTATTTATTTTGTAAAGAAATTGATGAAAGTAATAAAGAATTTGCTAAATTAGGCATTTTAGGAATGATAGGAGATATGCTTGAAAAAGAAATAGATAAACTTAACAATGGAATCCTAGAAGATGGAGAAATTAAAAGAAAAAGGGGATTAATTATCTATCCCTCAACAAGACCTATAAATAGAACACTAGAATTTTCCTCAAATCCCTACATACCTAATGTTACTGGAAATGTAAAGGGAGTTTTAGAACTGCTTAGAGAAATTGGATTAAATCCAAATAATGGAAAATACAAAAGTTTAATAGAATTAGATAATGATGAAATGGAAAAATTAGTAACAGCTATTATGCTCAGAAATCCAAAAGCAAAAAATAAAGAAATAATTGGAGATATTTTTCTAATAAAAATATTTAATAAATTAGAAGATGCAAGAGAACTAAGTGCAAAAATAAATGCTTGTTCTAGATTTGGAGAAAGTGAAACAGCTCTACAATTATGCATGGAGATTCCCTCAGCTAAAAAAAGAGCTGAGTCAATACATGCGAGATACAAACAACAATTAATATCTGGATTAAAATATGCTTCAGAAGCAGAAAAAATACAAGGAAAAAAATTTGTAATTATAAATGCAAAAAACCACATAAGAGATACAATGATAGGAACAATCGCCAGTATTTTATCAAATTCCTCAATATATGAAGAAGGAACAATAATAATAACAATGGCATATTATGAAAATAAAATAAAAGTTTCTTCAAGAATTGTTGGTAAAAACGGCAGAAATGCAAGAGAAATATTAAACTCTGTTATTGAAAAAGTAGGTGGAGAAGTTGGAGGTCATGAGAGTGCTGCAGGATGTATAGTTTCTCAAGAAAAAGAGCCTGAATTTATAGAAGCTTTAAAAAGAAATCTTGAAATGGAATTAATAAAAATATAAAACACAAGTTTTAAAACAACAAACTATTTCTAAATTTCATGGAATTAGAAGTTGGAGATATAGTATTGTGCACAGTTGATAGAATAGTTGGAACAGTTGTATTTGTAAAAATAGATGGAAATGGGGAAGGAAGAATAATAACTAGTGAAATCGCACCTGGAAGAATAAGAAATTTAAGAGAATATGTTGTTCCAAAAAAGAAAATAGTCTGTAAAGTTTTAAGAGTTACTTCAAATGAAAATATAGACCTCTCTTTAAGAAGGGTTACTCAAAAAGAAAAAAAAGAAATTTTAGAACAATACAAGCAAGAAAAAAGTTATAAGAGTGTTTTAAAAAGCATTTTAGGAGAAAAAGCAAAAGAAATAATAAAAGAAATAGAAAAAGAACAGAAATTATTTGATTTTTTACAAGAAGCAAAAGAAAATTCAAAAAAATTAGAAAAAATAGTGAGTAAAGAAAACTCAAAAAAAATATTAGATATAATTAAAAATCAAAAGAAAAAAATAGCGGTTATAAAAAGAGAAATTAAAATAATTAGTTTAAAACCAAATGGATTAATTCTAATTAAAAAACTTTTAGGAAATCTAAAAGAAGCCGAAGTAAAATATATTTCTGCGGGAAAATATTCAATAAAAATACAAGGAGAAGATATCAAAACTATAGATAATAAACTAAAAGAAATTTTAAAAGATTTAGAAAAAAAAGCAAAAAAATCAGATTTAGAATTTTCTGTAAAAGAAAAATGAAAAATATAATAAAAAAAATTTGGATAGAAATAAAACCTCAAAAAGATTTCTATATCCCTTCTATATTTTTTGGTTTTTTAATTGCATATGCTATGCTTGCTGTCTTTTTTTTATTTGAACAAATAATAAAAGCTATTAAAAATTTTCCTGAAGTTTTTATTCTAATAATTCCTTTAATAATATATCTTCTATTATTCTGTGCCTCATTTTATTATTCAGAATATGATAAAGAATTAAGAAAATGGATTATTTATGCTTCAATAATTTTTTGGATTGTATATTTTGTTGCAACAATAATTTTTAATAAATTAATATAAAATGAAATTAAAAAAATGCAAAACTTGCAATAAATATACTTTAAAAAAAGAAT
>CAZZFU010000001.1:0-25343 GCA_964653965.1 Candidatus Woesearchaeota archaeon | reverse complement strand
AAAATGAAATTAAAAAAATGCAAAACTTGCAATAAATATACTTTAAAAAAAGAATGTTCTGAATGTAAAAAAAAGACAGATAATGCTCATTATAAATTTATTAAATCAAAGTAGCTTGTTTCTCATCAAGTAAAGCAACTCCATATTCTCCATCATATCCAGGCTTAACTCTTATTTTTTTCTCTCTATTTTTAAGAATTAATTCAATTAATTTAGAATTCACTTTTTTAGAAATTAATTCTTCTTTACTTGAACTTAAAAGAATATTAAATTCATTTCCAAATTCTCTTATTAAATTATTATAAATTTCCCAAACTCTTTTACTTTGCATAGAAGTTTCTGTTATTAAAGCAATTAATTCCTGCAAAGGCAATAATGTATAATATACTTTTGAATTTTTAGGAATATATCCCTTAGAATTTATCGCTAATTGTTCTACTCTATTTTCTACACCAATTGTTAAAGTTCTATTGCATATTGGACAGATATTATGTAGTTTTTCAGATTCTTCAGGACCACAAGAAAAACTACAATTCCTATGGCCATCATAATGATATTTCCCATAACAAGGATCTGTTTCAATTGTTGCAATAAAAGAATTTTCTCTAATCTGTTTAATTATTTCTGAATAAGAATCTACTTTATTAAAAATCGTTGCTTCTCTGCCTAATCTAAAAGGCCAAAAACTATGAGCATCTGAAAAACTAACAATTGCTCTATTCTCTAATTCTGCAATTCTCCAATTCATTTCAGGATCACTACTCATTCCAGTTTCAATTGCATAAATTTTTTCAGCTTGAGAACCAAAAGCATCTTTCAAGGAATCAAAACCAGACATGCTTCCAAAAACACCAAACCAAGGAGTCCAAATATGTGCAGGAATTATTTCAATGTCGTCTGATATATTTTTCATATTTTCTGTAAATTTCTCGCAAGAAATTCCAAAAATTGGTCTTCCATCATAATCTCTTCTAAAACCTTTTTCATCTAAATAATCATGAATTTTTTCTGCAATTTCTAAACTAGGAATCAATAAATTCAAATGTACTTTTCTACCTTTTCCATCCTGAGTATACATTAAAGAAATCTCTCCTGTAATAATAAAAGGAAAATCCTGATAATAATAAATTCCTTTTCCATTATCCCTCATTTTTTTTATTTCTTCAAACCAAATTGGATGAGTAAAATCTCCTGTTCCAAGTAAATGCAATCCTTTAATTTTTGCCCATTTGGCTAAATTTTCTAAGGTAATTGCAGTACTGCATGCTCTTGAAAATCTAGAATGTAAATGCAAATCAGCAATCATCCAATTTTCTTCCATTTTAAGACAAAAGAGATTAAGTTTTTAAAGTTAATATAATAAAAAACATATTCTAAAAAATCAGCAGAAAGAGAAATTTCTCTTTGGTTTGATGAAGATGAGTTAGTTTGATTTATTCTTATTGAATTCGTCTATTTTTTCAACTGCTTTCTCAAAAGTGCTTTTTTTCTCAGTTTTTAAAAAAACGTCTTTTTCTTCTTGTAGAAATAAGGAACATCCTTGATAATTTGAAACAGAGCACTCAATTTTGTCCTTACTTTTACCTTTTGCTAGAGGAGAATTACAATATGCTGCTCCTCTCTTCTTAAGGAATATATATTTACAATTCAAATCCATTTTTCAAGCCTCATCAACTATTCCATTACTAGTTACAAAAAACACACATTCATTATCTGGTAAATTTGGACTATCTATTAGTTTTGCAACTCTACTTCCTTGTTTTCCTCTTCTCAAATACATTCTATAAGTAGAAGCATGTCCTACAATGTTTCCTCCAATTGCTGTTGTTGGATCTCCAAACATTTGAGCAGGATTTGCCATAACTTGATTAGTAACATAAACAGAAAGATTGTGAGTTTCTGCTAATTTCATTATATCGTGCATATATTTATTTAATTTCTGCTGTCTATCTGCTAATTGTCCTCTTCCAGCAAATTCAGATCTAAAATGAGCAGTTAAAGAATCTACTATTAGTAATCTAATTGGTTCTCCTGATTTTATCATTTCAGTAATTTTTTCTAATAAAAGAATTTGGTGGTCTGAATTAAAAGCACGAGCAACAAAGATATTTTTCAAAACCTTTTCTGGATTTGCTCCTAGACCTTCTGCAATTTGTTTTATTCTTGCAGGCCTAAAAGTACCTTCTGTATCAATAAAAACACATTTCCCATTAGCGCCTCCCTTATCCATAGGCAACTGCACATTCACAGCTAATGTCAATCCTAATTGT
Organism: Candidatus Woesearchaeota archaeon; assembly: GCA_964653965.1. GTDB lineage: Archaea > Nanobdellota > Nanobdellia > Pacearchaeales > GW2011-AR1 > JAFCEV01. Next base: position 23,073 of record CAZZFU010000001.1, on the reverse strand, counting down.
GTCTTCCCAGAACCATAAGCTCCAAAAGCCTCTGTTATTGCTCTACTTTCAACACCTTTTCCACCCAAAAGCTCATTTAATTGTTTACTTCCTGTAGTAATATTCAAAATATTTTCTCTTCTTTTTGCAAATTCAGTTCCTTCTACAAAACCCAAATCCAACATTCCTCTTGCTGCTTGAATAGCTTTTCGTGCAACAGCAGAGCTCACACCAGCAGCATCACTCAATACAGCAGGACTCATAACAGCCAAAGACATCATATCAAAAACTCCTGCAGATTCTAATTTTGCAGCAACAGCTGGCCCAATTCCAGGTAAATCTGTTAATTGCGGCTCTTCAGAAATCGTCTCGTCTTTTTTCTTAGCAACCATAAAAATTCAAACTCCTAATTCTTTATAAAGATTATTCAGATTAAAGATATATTAAAAATCATACTAAATAATAACAATAAATCAGCAATTAAAAAACTCACAAAAATAATTGCTTCGATTCTTCCTCCTGTCTTAATTATTCCTTTTATTTTAAATTTAAAAGGGTAAAAAGGCTTAATTCCTGAAATTGTTAAACTATCTGCAATAAGATGTGTTCCATATCCTAAAACAAAAGGAAGTACTAAAATTGGAAAAAATAAATAAAAAATAAGACTAATTAATCCTAAAAAAAGAAAACTATGAAAAAACCCCCTATGATTAATAAAAAATTGAAGGAGTCTGAAAATTTTCTTTTTACCTAATTTAGAAAACTTAGTATCAATATCTGGAATAAGTGTGGATATTAAAGCAACTATTACAAAAGCAAACTTGTTTTCCACACTTGAAAAGAAAATTAATATCAAAAAAAGAGTTATTAATAAATGTGTGCGAATAAACATTCTATTCTTTTTCTAAATTTGTAAGTAATTCATCTTCATTTACTTCTTTAACATTTTCAACAATAAATTCTGGATTATTAAAAAAATTATTCATTCTTATATCTCCTCTAAACAACATTTCTTTTCCTAAAAGATTTTGCCTTTCCACAATCAAATTATCTGAATCTTCTAAATCTCCCAATCCCAACCCTTCAATAGCTTCTTGAAACAAAACAGAACGTATTGTTTCTGTTCCATCATCTAAAACAAGATTAATTAGTGCTCTTTTTTCAGGAATTATTTTTCCATGTTCTGAACATGAAAATCCTTCTGCTTCTGAAATTGCTTTTTTCTTGCACTCAGGACAAACATAAAAGAATTTTGGCTCAAAAGCCTGAACAATAAAGGCTCGAGTACTAACACTATCAGATAATTTAAAATCAGATATATCTTTTTCTTTTACTATTTTTTCTGTAATAACATTATCTATTGATTCTTTACTGAATTTTAATTCTGAAAAACTACCTAAATGAATTTCATTTGCCCTCATACTCCCATTTCCAATCTCAACTACACTTCCTTCTTTTATATCTTGTTTTTCTACTAAAGAAATGTGGTTTGTATCCCATAAAACAACTTTTATATTAGAAGTATCATCTGCAAGAGTCAAATTAACTACTTTTCCTTCATCACCTTTTTTTGTAGTAAAAGTTCTAATAGGAGATAAATTAATTATCTTTCCAACTACATTTACTTTTCTCATTCCAGGAAGTAGTTCTTCGATCTTTAATTTTTCATTATCAAAAGAAATTCCTAATTCAGCTGCAATAACCTGTGCTGCTCCTTCTTTACTAATAAGCCCTGCAAGTTTTGCTCTTTTTGCTTCAATTCTTCTCTCTATTTCCTCTTTTTCTAAGCCAGAAGATTTAGAAATCTTTTCTACAATCCTGTCATAATTCTCATCAACCATCTGAAGAAAAAATAACTATAATTTATAAGTATTGTGCTATTGAAAGGTTAATATTTATAAAGTTCTCTCATTAAAATAAAACATGGGAATTACACTAATAAAAATAAAACTAATGCCCTCTTCTCCAGAAGTAAATTTAGAAGAAATAAAAGAAAAAGCAAAAGAAATAATAGAAAAAAACAAAGGGAAAAAATGCTGTTTTGAAGAAGAACCAATAGCTTTTGGATTAAAGGCCCTAATTACATCATTTGATATTGATGAACAAGAAGAATTAGAACCTATTGAAGAAGCATTAAAAAATTTAGAAAACATTAATTCTGCTCAAGTAATAGACATGAGGCGAGCATTTGGCTAATAAGTAACTTAATAATATCAAAAGCATTAGTCAAATGGAAGAAGAGCATTTGGCTAAAAGAGAAAAATGAAATATATAAATATCTGTTTTGTCAAGTGCGAGGGAGGGGCTTTTGGATAAAATGTTATCAGAAAAAGAAGCTAATTCAATAAAAAACCAATTAACTTTGCATATAGATTCAAGTTTTCCAGAAGATAAAAAATTAGAAGCTAAATCTAAAATTCAAGCAATGAATAATGAAGAACTTGAGATTTTCCTAGCTCAAAATAAATTACTAAGAGAGGAAAAATCTTCAGAGGAACCTTCTACTGTATTTAGAAAAATTATTAACAAAGAAATAAATTCTTATAAAATAGATGAAAATAAAGATTCCCTCGCTGTTTTGGAAATAAATCCTGTTTCAAAAGGACATGTTATTCTAATTCCCAAAAAAGAAGTTCATTCAATAGAAAAAATGCCTTCATCAATCTTTTCTCTTGCTAAAAAAATTTCAAGAAAAATTCAATCAAAATTAAAACCAAAACAAGTAGGAATTGCTTCTTCAAATACATTTGGAGAATTTATTATAAATGTTTTTCCAATTTATGAAAACGAATCTATAAATTCTCAAAGATATGCAGCAGAAAAAGAAGAACTTCAAGAAATTCAAAAGAAATTAGAAATAAAAGAAAGAAAAAAAAGTATCAAACCTAGAAAGAAAAAAAGTTCTGAAAATTTAAAAAAGATTCGTTTACCAAAAAGAATTCCATAATCCTTTTTTCCATAAAAAGAACAAAATTAAAAAACTAAATAAAAAAACAGGAGTAAAAGGAATTCCAGTTCTAATTGAAACATATTTCTTTTTCTTTTTAAGTAATCTAATGTCAGAATTACTTAACCCTTCCCAGTTTGCTTTAATTATTTTATTGCCTATTTTTTGATTTTTATAAAGCCAATCTCCTTCACTTAACTTATCTGTCTTTATTTTAATAACCATACAAGATTCATCTACTGCTTTTGTATAAATATAAAGATAAGGAAAAATAAAAATCAAAATTCCTAAAACTAAAAAGAGATTAATTAAAAAACTCAGAAAAATAAAAAGAATCGCAAAAAACATTGAAAAAATAAGAATTCTTTTATTTTTTCTAAATTGATTTAAAAATTCTCTTTTAAATTTTTTAAAATTTTTAATACTCAAATAAAAAGTGAAAAAAAGACTGTAAATTACTCCTACAAATAAAAACAAAAGAAAAAATAAAATAAAAATATTTAAATTATCATTAAAAAAAATTGAAAAAGGCAAAATAGCTCCCAAAGCCATCATTAGTTTAGCGTCCGCTCCTGCAAACATTTTTACATAATAAAGAATATTTCCTAAAACTAAAAATATTCCAAACCCAATTAAACCTTGATAAAAAAAACTAAAACTTAAATCTGAAAACAAAGAATAAAAAAACCTAAATCCTAATGCAAAAATTATCAAAGAAAAATTAAGCCAATTTGCAACCTCTCTTTTTCTAATATCCTGAATTGTTGCAAAGACAATCCATATTAATGCCAGCACAAATAAAAATATCACCTCAAACATGCCTTGAAAAAGGAATTGTTATTTATAAAACTATTTTACTTTTTTTCTAATCTAGTTCCTCTAAACTTTCCTCCCTTTTTATAAGGATGTTTTTTCTTTTCTTTTTTTTTATTCTTCCCTTTATTTCTTTTTTGAGAAACAGCATAATCTGACATTTTAGAACTTTTTAGGAACAAATATAACTATACAAAGTGTCTTCAATTAAAGCCTGGATAACCTGTCCTACATCAGTACAATAGTTTGGTAAAGAACCCTCATCAGATGCTTGTACAATAAATACATTGTCACATTTAATTGAGGCACACTTATCAATTCCATAAGCAGGTTGTTGTTCTGCAAGATAATTGCAGGTTACATCTTTTAATTTTCCCTCACTTGATTTCAAATCTCTTCCAGATACACAATAGTCATAAACACCGTTTGTGGAACATGCAGCTTCACAAGCAGCAACAATAGTATCTACATTACTAGCAGATATCCAAGGAGCTACCTTGTTCCATCCAAGAGTAAATCCCAAAATTAAAACTACTAACACAACTATTCCTAAAATAATAAGGATAATTGCATTTGTGCTCATTCCTTGACCTCTTTTATTTTGCATATTAAATTTAAGTTTATTTTATTTATAAAGTTTTGTTTTTATATTTTAGATTAAGGATTATAAGTTACTGAAAAAATAGTTTTCTTTTTAGAAAACCCTTCTTGAAATATATTTTTAAGATTAAAAACCCTTATCTCTTTTGTTTTCTGAAGACCATCTACTGGCTTTCCTTGATATATATTATATTCAATCTGAGAATTTAATTCTTCAATAAGAGAAACTCCTGAAAAATTATTTGATGTCTTTAAACTTGAAGAATAAAAACTAATTAAAGCTAATCCACAAACAGCTAAAACTCCTAAAACTAAGATAATTATAGGCAAATTTCCTTTTTTATTTTTAAGTTTCTTCATTTTTTTTATCTTCCTCCCATTTTTTCATTATGGCTTTATCTACTGCTGATGCAGAATTATAAGCAATTAAATTTTTTGTTTCAAGCCAATCAATTCCTCTTCCAAGATCAATTCTAATATTTTTTATGTCTACTGTTTTTGTTTTTTGTGCTAAAAGACTAGAAGCATAAGTAAAAATAAGCAACATCAATAAAATAATTGTGGTTGCAATTATCCAAGTCATTATTTCTGATATTTGTGCTCTTTTATTTAACATTTTTTTCTGTTTTTTTTATTGCCACTAAAATTTTAATTAAATATAATTCTCCACTTGAATCAAAAGAAAAAAAATCATCTTCAATACATTTAATCTCTCTCTTATATTCTTTTTCATCTTGAATATTGCAGCTCGCAAGTAAATTAGAATTTCCTTTAGGAATATTAAAAATAGAATTATTTAAATTTCCTGAATTATAGAAAGTTACTTCAAAATAATATTGGGGCTCATTTTCAAAAATTTCTTCTACATTAAAATTTATATGACATTCATTTAGAAAATTATTTTTAAAAGATTGGCTAAATTCTCCTGAATTTAACAATCCTGAATTTATTCTTCCTTGCCTTGATATACAATCTGCAATTGAATTTATCATTATATCTCCTTCAAGATGTCTTACATCATAAGGATGATTATAAAAAGAATAAACCATTGCAACAATTCCTCCTGCAATAATTAACAAAATTACAAACCAATAAATAGAAAGAACTTTGCTTCCTCCTTTTTTATAAAATTCAACCATATTTATTCACCTCAATAACATATGAATCTATTTCTAAATTCGGATAAATGTTTATGTCAACATCATTAAAATAAGAATAAGAGTGCCCTCCTTTTTCACTTAATTTTACAGTTATAATATTATTTGCTGAAATTACAATATCCTCAAAATCAATTTCATTTTTTTCTGCAACTTCTTTTGCTTTAGTCATATCTAAAACAATAGTCATTCCTGGCTTTGCAGAATCTATTAAAAGAGCTATTTGCTTTGAATAAGATTCTTCTAATAAACTCGCTCCTTGTCCTTGTCTTGATATAAAAAGAATTAAAATAGCTAAAAATAAAACATTAAGAATAATAAATATAACATTCTCCATTAAAACTTTTCCAGACCTATTCCTCTTTTTCAACATAATATAAACTATTAAACAGAATTAATAAAACTAACGAATTAAGCAAGAGTTAAAACATCTTTACATTCTAATGCTTCAAATTCTGCTGAATTTGCTTGAATTATTGTAGGAGCTAAAAATAAATTATCAACTCCTTCTCCTTCAACCATTATTCCAGCTATTTTGGGTTGTATTAATCCAGCTGCTTCTCCTCCTCCAATTACAATACCTGTTCCTGAACCAACAAGAATTGCTCCAGCAGTCCATCCAACAGGAGTTGCAAAAGCTAGAAATATAATTCCTGACCCAACCCATTTATAAGTATTGCCTATTTTACTTGTAATTCCCATCATTACAAAATATTGTTTAGTAAGATCAATAGTTCCAAAAGCAGATATTCTTTCCTCATTTTCTCCGTGATTTGTAATTAAACTTTGAATGTTATTTAAATCATTGCTTCCAAAAAGATACTCTGCATAAGTTTCTTTTCCTTCTGCAATTGAAGTTTTTACTAAATAATCATATAATCTGTCTTGAGATATTTGCCCAGATTCAAATGCTCCAATTTCTCTCAAACTATCATCAAAAGCTAATTGAGTGCAAATAGAACAGTAATTTTTTTCTAATGCTTTATCTCCAACATAATCTATTTTTCCTTCTCCAAACATCCACCAACAATCAGCCATTTCATCTGCTAAAACTTGGTAAAACTCTTCTTCATTAGATACTTTTTTTATTGTTGGATTTGCCATTGATTCACAATCTCCATCTTTAGTAATACAAACATAGCTTCTCTGACAATTTAAACGAACAGCTGTTTGAGTTAAAATAGAGTTTCCTCTCATAATTACTGAATTATGACATATTTCTTTTTCACTTGATTCATTAAGATTTAATCTAAATATAAAATATAAAATAACTACAAAACTAATAATTAAAACAATCAAAAGTACTATTTGCTGTGTTGTTAATTCTCCTCTTTTATTTGTTTTCATCCTAAAACTCCTAGTTTTCTTAAAGCAGCATAAAGCGCTACTAAGATAAATATAAAAAAGGCAACCCACATTATATATTTTATTAATTCTTCAAGATTCATGTTCTTCTTATTTGAACTTCTCCTCCTATTTTTTGTATGCTTATTTCTAAAATTTCTTTTTTATAAGGTTGTATTTTAATATCTTGAAATCCTCTTAAATTAGGAATTACTAAACAAGAACCTTCTTTAGAACATTTGTTTATTTGTCTGTCAAGAACATCTACCAGAACCTTATTGCAAATGCAGATACAATTTTCTCCTGAACATTGATTTGGTTTTTTCTCACCTCCAGTAAAACTAAAAAGAGTCCATCTCTGAGGTTGCAGAGCAGTTACATTTCCTCCAGAAGTTTCTAAATTTGAAACAATTTGAGAAATTCTTTCAATTGATTCTACTGCTTCTCTTTGTTTTTGTTGCTTTGAACCTGAAGAAAAAAAAGATATCAAAAAATATGCTAAAAGAACCAGCCCTATAACTGCTATAATTACTTTTAATGTTTCTTCAGTCAATAACATTCCTCTTTTTTTCATTTTATTATATTAAAGCCAATAATAATTTAATAGTTGAATTTCCTCCTGAACCTACATTTTTAATAAATGCTGCAACATGATTTTTAAAAACATAATAAACTCCCCAAACAACTGCAACAATAACTAAAATTCCAACTATTATTTTAATCAATTGATTTATTGTTAATTCTGCCACAAAAAACTACCGCCCTTTAAACAAATTTTTAATTGAGTCTATTAAAGAAATTCCTTTTTCCTTTAATAAGAAAATTGTTATTACAAGTATTGCAAGCACAGCCAAAGCAATTATCAACCAAGGTAAATATTCTGTAACAATTCCTCTTTTCTTCATCTATTTAAAAAAGAAAACCAATTAATAAATCTAACTATGACACTAAATTTCCAAGAACTATTGTTGTTAATACAAACAAAAGTAGAGTTGTTATTAATGCTGTTATAAAATAAAGACTCATTCCTTTTTTCAAATTTAAACCAGTTTTGTTTGTTCTTTGAAGTTTATCTTCTCCAGAATCAATCATTACTAAAGTTCCTGTTAAAATAAAGATTATTTCTACTATATATATTCCAACAATAATTTGCAAATAATAAGGAGGAATCATAGTTCCTAAATTAAAAATATTTAAAATATTTTCTATGTTTACTATTCCTAATGAAGAAGCATCTCCTATTTGCACAGCAAGATTTAACTTACCTAAAATAGATGCAATCATTGTTGCTAAACCAACAACAATTCCAGAAAGCAAAGGAGCTAAAAATGTCATGTTGCTCTTCATATCAGAAACAATTTCAGCTAACATATCTTTAAGTCTCATTGTTATTTTTTGGATATTTTTAACATATTGAGAAATATTCATTAAACTCATTGCAGCAACTTTTAATCCTTTTTTTGCAGATTCAATAAGAACTCTCATACTTGTTGCAATTAATTCAGAAGGATAATAATTCAAAGCTCCTCTTTTTTTATCAAAAATAGAATTTTCAAGACTCATTCCCATTTGTTTAAGATTATAATTAACTCTTTTAAAAAAATCACTTGTCATTAATCCTCTTGAAGATTCTGCAACTTTTCCAAAAGCAAGCTCAGGAGGAGTTCCATTACCAATTCTATTTCCTAATTGAAAAAGAGAGTTGTTAAACTCTGCTTCAAGTTGCTTTGTTTTCTTTCTTTCTTCAATTAATTCTTTTGTTCTTTCCTTGGCAGCTATTGAAAAAAACATGGAAATTCCAAGAGGAATAAGCAAACTCAAAAATAGAGCTCCAATTCCAAAAGGACCTGCTCCATTTTCTTTAAAATCAAAGAGCATTCCATCTCCTAAAAAATCCAATCCTAAATCTGAATAACTATAATCTGTTGAAAATCCAAAAGTATCTGAAAAAACAGTCTGAAGAATTAAAGGAGAAAATCCAATTAATAAAAAAGGAAGACAAATAAAAAAAGCTTTTACATAAGGTTCTTTTGTTTTATATTTTGGATAAAGAGGATTTCTTTCTAAAAAAGTCGTTTCTCCATATCCTCCTGGTCTTAACATTAAAACCTTGTCTGTCAAATAATAAACCATAAATGGAATCAATAAATTAAATAAAATAAAAACATGAATTGTCTTTAAAAGTCCTCCAAGCATTGCAGATGCAAGAGGTAATAGAGCTAATGCAAGAGTTGGAAGCACTACTCCCAACATATAAACATTTGTTAAAGGGCTTCTAACTTCATGAGTAAATCTCAGCATTTTATCATAAATTCCATCAAGAACAACTTGCAATGATTTTTCTAAAACAGTAATTCTTCTGCTATTATCTGGTTCAAACAAACTTCCTTCAATTAAATGAAACGCTTCAATAAATTCTACTGAATAATCTCTCCAAGTTTCTAAATAATTATCTAAACTCTCTTTAATTGTTGAAAATTTTCCAATTTCAACATTATAAAAAACTTTCTTAAGATCAAGAGCCAAAGGAGGCTGCAAATGTTGTGAAGCAAAAGAAACTGCTCTCTCTAGATTGGGGGTATGTCTCATATAAACAACAATATAAAGAATTGCAGGAACCATTTGAGAAGAGGCTTTTAATCTCCACTTTTTAGCTAATCTTTCAGGATATTTATTTATAAAATAAAAAACAAAAATAGAAAGAAAAACAATTAAAATAAAGAACAAAAGAGGAAAAGTAGCAATATCACCTTTAATCACTGCTGTTAAAACAGAAATAAGAAGTCCAACTAAAAAAATAGAAATAAAAGCCATTACAGACAAAGTCAAAGCTTGAGAAGGAGAAACATCTAAATGTGCGATTTCTAAATATCTTCTAACCTTGTCCTGGTCTTTTTCAGAAACTTTTAATTTAATAAGATTTCCAACACTATGACAAAATCTTTCATATCGATTTAATTCAGGAGACATCTCTTCTCTAAAAGAGGTATATTCTTTGCTGTAGCTTCCCTCAGAGTTTTTAGGAGCTTTTATTTGGGATTCTATTTTTGAACCATATTTTGCAAGAATATCTTTAACATCAGGCTTATATTGCATTTTTCACTCTCTTTTATATGAATTAAGTAGTAAAAATTAATTAATAAATGTTTGGAGAATTATTTCTTATATTGTAGATAAAGAGTTCCTTCTTTTGTTGTTGAAGCAGGAGGAGGTGTTGCTGAAGTTCCATAAATATTAGTATTTTGTTTCATTTTTGAAAGAATAATGTTTACAATAAGAAAAGATAAAAAACAAATTATTCCCAAAAACCAATGTTGACTAAAAATTAAATATCCTCCAAAAGCTGCTAAGACCCCTCCAAAAAGAATTAAAAAAAATTCCAATAAATTCCCTTTAAAGATTTTCTTAAGGGATAATTTTGATACCATCTTTTTCTCCTAAACCTTCATCTTTTTAATTTCAGACTCTAACCATTTCTGCCAAAGAGGAAAAACTTTTTCAGACAAAGGCAAACCAAATTCCTGTCTAACTTCATCTGAAATTTTATGAAACATATGATTTGAAAGAGTATTGAATTTTGCTTCAAGAATTTCAAAATCCTTTGTTCTTTCTGCAGTTTCTACTATTTCTTTTTTTATTTTTGCTCTTAAAAGAATATTATCATAAATAGCATCCCAATTTCCAGCCCATCCTTTTACATTTGAAGCAATTTCTTTTAATATTTCACTATCTCCATTTTTAAGGTCATCAGTCGGCTCTAATTCATCTGTTTCAACATTATATTTCATTAAATCCACAAAACCTTTTTCTCTAAGAGGATCTTCTTTCCAGTGTTTTCTTACTTCTGAAATTTGCAAAACTCTTCTCCAAGAGTGAAGCCCATCAGGAGATTTTATTGGATTGCATACAATAATTATATCTGTTGCTTTAAAACTTGTAGCAGGAACTTCTAAATCATTTACAACCCTATCAAAAACAGCATATGGAGAAGCACCATGTATTGTTCCTGCAACAACATTTGCCAATGCTCCGATTCTCATTGCTTCATATAAAGCTTTTGCTTCAACACTTCTAACTTCTCCAATAATTAAACAACTATCTCCCAATCTTAAACTTGTTCTTATTCCATCATCAGCAGAAACTTCTGCAGTTGTCTTTAACAAAGCAGATCTGACTTTCATTCTTAAAATATCATAATTCAATTTTCTCAAAGAATCAACAGGCAATTCTAAAGAATCTTCAATAGTAATAATTCTAAACTTTGGAATAATTTCTAACATTAAACTTCCAAGTAAAGAAGTTTTACCAGAACTTCTTGTTCCTGCAACTAAAAGAGTTCTTGAACCATCAATTAAAAAACTCAATAAACCTGCTGCAAAAGGATTAATCATCTTATTTTTAATAAATAAAGTAAGAGTCCAAGGGCTTTCTCTGTGTCTTCTTATTGAATAAGACAAACCACTTGGAGAAAGAGGTTGCTGAATAATTGCTATTCTAGCCCTAATATTTCCGATTTCTAATTGAGTATCTAATATAGGGTTTGCTTCATCTAAGGGTCTTCCAGACAACATTCTAAATTTAGTTGCCCAAGAATCAGCATCTTCTTGACTTGGTAAAATATTAGTCGAACACTCATCATAATCCTGGTGCCTCACAAAAACTTGTGTCATTGGAATAGGTGCATTTAAAGAAATATCTTGTAAATTTTTATCCTGCAATAATACTTCAATAAGTCCAAATCCAATAGTGTGTCTAACAAGAATTGTAGATAGTTTGTTCAAATCTTCGTAATTTAAAGAAATATTCCTAGTTTGAGCTAAATCACTCAATAAATCTTTTGCTATATTAAAAAAAACCTGACGAGTTCTTTCAGTATCTGTGAATTCTTCTGCTCTTGGTTGATGCTCTATTAAAACTCCCCTGGCTAAATTTAAAAGCATATTATACTCTTCTGATAAAGAATTTTCAGGAGGAACCACATGATAAATTAATTTGGGCTCATCTTTTCTTTTTAAAATTGTTATTTGAGACTTATCATATTCTTCTTGAGAAATAGTATATTGATCTATAATTTCTGCATCATCAGGAAGATCTGAAACAAGACGAGTAAAAGTAAAATTAGGAATAACATCTGGTTTGAAAAGATTATGATATATTTCTCTATCTCCTTTTGAATAATCACTTAAATAAGGTTGGGCTGCTCTTATTAATTGAGTATTTTCCAAAAGTTCTAAAATTTTTTCTAATAAAGAAACATAATTTAGTTGGTCTTTTTGATATTCAGGGCTTAGTTTATTTGAAAGAATTTTTGCATTCATTATTAATTTTTTTAATTCTGCATATGCTGCAATAGGATCTCTCTTTAAAAAAAGTAAAAATGAAAAAACTTCATTATATCTAGAAGAGAAAAAATTCTCATTAGTGGAAATTAATTTATCTTGAGAAAGAATCTTTTCTTGTTTAATCAAATAAATATAGAGTTGTGATAATTCCAATAAATAAGAAGTCTCCTTAAAATCATAATTATAATTTTTTTGCTGCACAAGAACAATTCTTGAAATTTGTGGGTTTTCTATTAGGGCGTCCATTGTCCTTTCCATTACTTCAGGATATTCTGATAAACTCGGAACATATGGGGCTCCCAAATAATCAATATACAATAAATCTTCTCCTCCTTTTCTAACTATTTCATAAGAATATAATGAATTTCCTTCTTTTTCTAACATAAAGAAAAAAAGTATAAAGAGTTTAAAACATTTTGGATATTAAATAAAACACAACAAATTTAAACTTATTTCTCTATAAATTTTCATGGGAGAGAGGGAATCAGATTATTTAGAAGAAGAATTTATGGTTCTTCATACAAAACTTAGAGATATTGAAGAAAAACAAAGAATTCTTAAAGATAGGCTTTTATTAATTGGGGAAAATCTTATTGATTTAAAAGAAAAAAATTCAGAAGATATTTTAGAAATAAAAAAAGAAATAGAAATTATGAAGCAAAATTTAGAAAGATTTCATTCATTTTTGGAAACAGCCTCTGCTGAATTTTCAAGATTTGCAAGAAAAGAAGATTTAGAGATTTTAGCAAAGCAAGCAAAAATGTTTCAGCCTTTAGAAAAATTAAAAAAGAGATAAAACCATGTTTTAATATGGGAGCTTTAGAACAAGTAACTCAGATGAAGAATAAAGGCATTCCTGAAGATGAAATTATTGATAAATTAAAAGAACAGGGAATTTCACCAAAAGCAATAAAAGACGCAATGGATCAATCAAAAATAAAAGACGCAATTTCTGAAAAAGACTCTGAAGAAGGACTCTGGCCTTCTATAATGACTAGAGGAGGAAGATCTGCTGGAAGTTCTGCAGGAGCTCAAGAAGCAGGACAAGAATTTCCAAATGATGAATTTTATATCCCCCAAGATAGAGCAATATATCCAAGAGGACCTCCTACTCGAGAATATTCAGGAGACATGAATCAAAGTTATGCTCAAAATTCTGCTGCAAATTATGGACAACAATACTATCAAGAACCTTATGCAGGATATGGACAAGAAGGTTATGGACAAGAATATTATCCTCAAGAAGGATATGGAGAAGATTATGGATATGATTATGGGGGAGGAACAGATATTATGATTGAAATAGCAGAACAAGTTTTTGCTGAAAAAATGAAAAAAATAGAAAAACAAATTGAAGAATTAAATGAATTTAAAACACTTGCAGAAACAAAATTAACAAATGCTACAACAAGATTAAAAAGAATTGAAGAATCAATAGATAAACTGCAGGCAGCTATATTGGAAAAAGTTGGGTTTTATGGTAGAGGAGTTGAAAGTATTAAAAAAGAATTAGAAATGATGCAGGATTCTTTTAGTAAAACACTTCCTTCTTTAGTATCTAAATCTTCTTCTCACTCCTCTAAAAAAACAACTACTAAATCTAGAAAAAAATAATTTTATTAAAAAGAATTTATGATCTTGGACCTAAGGATACTGCTAAAGGACTTCCTCCAGTGCTAGATTTTGAACCTGCAATAATTGCTATTATTAATCCTATAAAAATTGCAATTCCTAAAAGAGTTGGCCAATTATAACTCCACCAAGTTCCAAAAATAAATCCAGTTGAACGAGAAGCACTAAATAAAACAGCCATAACAACAACAATAGAAATTACCATTAAACCAGTCATCCATCCTTTGTTACTTGGATCAATAAATAATCCAGTAAGAATTAAAAGAACTAAAATAACTGATAATCCAATTCCTAAAGCAGGAAATACTTCAGAGAAAAAAATCGAAACAAAAGGAAATTGCAAAGCCATAAAAGAAACAACTAATGCAATAATTGCATTAATAGCATTGTTTGATTTTCCATCTGCTTTTCTAAAGATATTTATTCTTGAAAGAATTCCAAAAACCAATGCAAAAATTAAAAGAAAAGGCAGAGCATAACTAAAGATTCCAACTTGTTCCCATACATTAAGAACATTTCCTATGAATCCTCCTTCAAAATAACCATAAGAGGCTAAAAATATTAATCCTTCAACCATAATAAGAATTATGAAATTATATTTAAATATGTTTCGAAAATCCTATTTTACTTAGAACTCTTAATAACTACTGCTAATGCAACTGCAATAACAGCAATAAACAGAAAATTTGTCCAAAAAGCATTACTCCAATTACTACCAAAAATAAAATCAAAAGTATTTCCTCCTATTCCTGCTGCCCAAATAACAGCTACTACAACTGCTATTCCTGTAACCACAAGTAAAAAAGTCTTTAATCCTTTGCTTAATTCAATACCTTTATCTCCAGAAGAAATAAAACCCCATAACAATAAAACTACAAAAACAACTATTAAAGCAATTGTCAAAAACAAAATCATGTTTCCTACAAAAATCTTAGGAAAAACTGCTCCAACAAAAATTAATCCAATAACAAATGCTACAAGTGCATTTATCTGTCTTTTATCATCTCCAAAAATTTTTGATTTTTCAAGAACAGCAAAAACTATAAAAAACATTAATAAAAAGGGATATACAAATTTTGTCAAAATCTCGCTTTGTAAAATTGTTTCTGCCGCCATCTTTTTTTTATACTAAATCTTCAGGAAATTCTTCAAGTCCTGTATCTGGATTAGGCAATGCTGCCTTATTGATTATAAAAATATCACTAATTGCTTTTACAAATTGATGAGGAATTATAACTCCTTTTGCACCGCCAATAAGAGACATGACTCCTCCTCCAACTCTTATTCTCCAGCCATCAATTTTATTTTCATGTAGATTAGCCTCTTCAATTTCTCCAAAATAATCTCCAGAATCAGTATATACTTTTGAACCCAATACTTCTGTTATTTTTCTTACTCTCATTTTTATTGTTTGTTCTTTAAAAAAGGGAGTTAAAAATTCCTTAGAATTTTTTTACTCTCATAACAGAAAATACAATATATTATTTAAATAGTTTTCCATAGATAGAAATATATGACAAAGTTTATAAAAAATCCAAATCTTAAATTAATATGATAGATAAAAAAGAAATTATTGCAATTTTGATTGCAACATTAGTCCTTGCTTTCTCTATAACTTTAATTTCTGATGTTTTTATATTTCTATATGCTCTAATATCAGTATTTATAATAATTTTAGTAAATTTAATTGCTAAAAAACTTGCTAGTTCTAAACTTGAATGTGAAATTGAAACTAGATTATGGGAAACAAGAAGATATGGATTTAAAGCCCATTATAGATTAAAAAAACCTTTTCCTATAGGAGCATTTTTACCTCTATTATCTAAATTAATTTTATTTCCATTAAATCATTTTGTTTGGATGGCTTCCCTAGTATTTGATGTTAAAGCAAAAACTCATAAGCCAATAAAAAGGCATGGCTTATATAGATTTTCAGAAATGACAGAAGAGCATTTAGGTTATATAGCTGCAGCAGGAATAGGAGCTAATCTCGTTTTAGCAATAATAGGATACTTAATAGGAGTTCCTTTCTTTTCAAAATTAAACATTTATTATGCTCTCTTTAACATGATTCCAATATCAAATTTAGATGGAAATAAGATATTTTTTGGAAACTTCCTCTTATGGATTTTTCTAGCTGTTATAACTTTAATAGGAGTAGGATATACTATTTTCCTTGTATAAAATGGAAAAAGAAAATTTGTTAAAAAAAAGAAAAGTAACAACAATCTTTGCTTTAGCAGCATTAGTAGGAGGATTTTTATTTTTAAGTCCAACAATCACAGGAGGAGCTATTTTAGAAAACTCAGCAGGATTTAATCCTCTTTCAGTAATCGGCATTCTTCTTATATGCTGTGCAGTTGTTCTTGCTATCTACTCATTAAAGAAAAAATAAGTTCTAAGCAGAAGGGCGTCCAGGAGCTCTCTTTGGACCAGGCCTATGTTCTGGAGGAATACTTCTATTTGGACGCACCATTGTTAAAGTTTTCCTTTTATCTTTATTATAAATTATAAACATAACAATAATCATCAGCTGCATAAAGTGTTGCTCCGTAATAAAAACTAACAGTTCCTTTAGTATAATAATCAGATCCTCCATCAGAATCAGTACAATCTGAATAAGTAGTTTTTCCAGTTATTTTTGCCCATAAATCTGAAAAAAATCCAGCAGAAACAAAAGAAAGCATAAATACTATTAATATAAAACAAATAAAAATTCCTGCCCTCTTTTTATTCATATTCTAATTAACAATAAAATATTTAATAAAGTTTCTATAACTAATAATCTAATGAAATTTTTAGAAGGAATTACTCCACGAGAGTATCAAAAAGAGATATTTGAAAATTGCAAAGAAAAAAATTGTTTAGTTGTACTTCCAACAGGATTAGGAAAAACTCTAATTGCTTTAATGCTAACAATTGAAAGAATGCAAAAATTTCCAGGTGAAAAAGTTGTTTTTCTTGCTCCAACAAAACCTCTTGCAGAACAGCATTTAGAATTCTTTAAGAAACACTTACCAGAATTATTTGGAGATTTACAATTATTTACCGGTGCTGTTAAAGCAGATAAAAGAAAAAAAATTTGGCAAACAGCAGATATAATTTTTTCAACACCTCAATGTGTTGCAAATGATTTAAAAAATCATCTCTATGACTTAAAAGAAGTTTGTTTATTAATAGAAGACGAAGCTCATCGATGCATGAAAAACTATGATTATAATTTTGTTGCTAAAAAATACAAAGAAACAGCAAAAAACCAGAGAATAATTGGATTAACAGCCTCTCCAGGAAGTGAATCTTCTAAAATAAAAGAAATATGTAAAAATCTTTCAATTCAAGACGTAGAATTAAGAACAAGAAAAAGTGAAGATGTAAAAAAATATCTTCAAGAATTAGAATTTGAAAAAATAATGATTGAATTTCCTCCTGAATTTCAAGAGATAAAACTCACTTTAAATAAATTATTTGAACAATACGTAGAAGAATTAAAAAAAAGAAAAGTTCTCTGGACTGCTCCTTCTAAAACAAAATTAATTGAACTTCAAAAGAGCATTATGTCAGGGATAGCAAGAGGAAATAAAAATTTTAATTATTTGCTTGGAGCAAGTGCTTGTGCACAAGCAATAAAAATACAACATTCCTTAGAATTATTAGAAACTCAAACTCTTTCTGGATTTAATAAATATTTAAAAAGTTTATTTAATCAAGCTACAAAAAAACAGAGCAGAGGAGTTGTAAAATTAGTTTCAAAACCAGAATTTAATTTTTCATTTATGCAATCAAATGAACTTTTAGCAAAAGGAATAGAACATCCTAAAATTGAGGAACTAGTAAGAATAGTTAAAAGGGAAATACAAGAAAATTCTAATTCAAAGATAATAATTTTTACTCAATTTAGAGAAACAGCAGCCACTATTTCTAAAAAATTAAATCAATTAGGAAAAATTAATTCAAAAGTGTTTGTTGGACAAGCAAAAAGAAATGGTTCTGGATTAAGTCAAAAAGAGCAAAAAAAAATAATTGAACAATTTTCAGAGGGAAAAATAAATGTTTTGTGTGCTACTTGTATTGCAGAAGAAGGTTTAGATATTCCAGAAGTAAATGCAGTTATTTTTTATGAATCTGTTCCTTCTGCAATTCGTGCAATTCAAAGAGCAGGAAGAACAGCACGATTAATGAAAGGAAAATTAATTTTACTAATAACCCAAAAAACAAGAGATGAAGCATTTTATTATGTTTCAAGAAGCAGAGAAAAAAGAATGAAAACAGCAATTGACAATATTAAAGAAGATTTTAAAAAAGAGGGGAAATTAGAATTTCAGAAAAAATTAAAATGAAACAAATAATTGATATTTTCCAAAAAAAGAAAAAAAAAGAAAAATCTCTTCCAAAAATAATTGTAGATTACAGAGAGAAAAATTCTCTAATTATCTCTGAATTAATTAGATTAGGAATGATATTAGAATTTAAAGAATTAAAAGTTGCAGATTATATTGTAAAAAATATTGCAATTGAAAGAAAAACAATTAATGATTTTATTAATTCCATGATAAACAAAAGATTACTTAGACAAATTCAAGAATTACAACAATATAAAAATCGCCTTTTAATTGTTGAAGGAAATGGAGAACAAGAGCTATACAACGACGAGGAATTAGGAATTAATGGAAATGCCATCAGAGGTTTTCTCTTATCAATACTTCTAAAATACAATATTCCAATAATATTTACAAAAAATTATGAAGATAGTGCAAAATTTATCTCAATTCTTTCAAAAAAACAAACAAAAGAAATTGCATTAAAAGCAAAAAAGAGAATTCTAAATAAAAAAGAACAATTGCAATTTATATTAGAAGGATTTCCAGGAATAGGTCCTAAAACAGCTCAAAAATTATTAAATAAATTTAAAACAATTTCAAACATAATCAATGCTTCTGAACAAGATTTAAAAGAAACCATAGGTAAAAAAGCAGAAGTAATAAAAAGATTAACTGAAACAATTTATTGATATTATTAACAATTAAAAATAATTTGCAACTAACCCATATAAAGATTGCTCTATTAATTATAATATGCTTAGTGGAAGTGGCGGGGTCGAGCGATTTCACGATGCATGGAAAAAAAGTAGAGGAGTAAACTCGGGAGATAAGAATGGAGAATAAACATTAATCTAACCCATATTTTTCAACAATTTCGTATTTAGGTCCTTTGTCTGTTGGTTCTGATTTCATTAAATAAAAACTATTTATTTCAAATTTTATTTCTGGAATTTTTATTTTACTTAAATTTTCTAAAAATTCTTTTTTATTATCAACTTTCTTCACACGAGCAATTGTTAAATGACTCATAAATCTTTTTTCTTTTTTAAATAAATCTTTTAATTTATCATCAATAATTCCTTGTAATTTATCACAATTAGACAAATAAACCCAAACAATTATTCTTTTAGTATAAGATTTTGATTTTCTATTATCAAAAAATCCTAAATTTTTAATTTTTTAATTAAATTTTCTAAATTTAACTTCATTTAATTTTTTTCTAACTTCTTCCACTTTCTTTTCATCAATTTCTCCTAAAAATTTTAAAGTTAAATGTAAATTTTCTAATTCTGTTTTCTTTCCCATAAAATTCGGAAGTTCATTCTGAATTTTACTAATTTCTTTTGAAATTTCTTCAGGAATATTTATTGATATAAAACAGCTCATATAATTTCTCCTAAAATTTTAGCCCCTAATTTAATTGTTTTATTATTTTCATCTTTGTCTGGATTTATTTCAACAATGTCAATTGCTTTAAGATTTTTTATTTTATTTATTCTTTGAATCATATAAAGAAAATCTCTAGAACTTAATCCTCCTGGCTCTATATATCCTGTTCCTGGTGCAAAAGCAGGATCAATTACATCAATATCAATAGAAACATACAAATTCTTTGCATTAGAAAATTCCATAATAATATCGCATGTATCTTGTAAATTCTCTAAAATCTGATTCATAGAAATAATTCTTATTCCTTTTTCTTTTAAAAAAATCATTTCCTCTTGTTTTATATTTCTTGTTCCTACAAGAAGAATATTCTCAGTTGGAAAACCTTCTTCAATTAATTTTCTTAACCATTCTTCATGAGTTGGCTCTTTTAAAGGATCCATACAATCAGCATGAGCATCAAATACAATAAGACAAGGCTCTTTTCCAGAACTTTGACAAAAATCAAAAAAACTCCTTGCAAGAGAATAACTTATAGAATGATCTCCTCCAAGATAAATCGTCTTCAGTTGATTTTCAAACATTTTAAATGCATTTTTATAAATCAGGTTATTAGTTAATTCTAAATTTGAATTATCTAAATGAATCTCTTCTAAATCTAATAAACGAGAATCTATAGGCTTTCCACTTTCATTACTATGTATATCTCTAAGTGATTCTATAATTGCATTTGGAGCTTTTTCACAGCCTTTTGTCTTTCCCAACCCATTTATTCCAGGAACTTTAACAATATACATAGAAATGCATAACAGAATTAATTTAAAAACTTTTATCTAGGATATCTCTGAACAGGATATCTGTCAGGAGAAGGTCTTCCAGGTTCTCTTTTTGGTCCAGGCCTATGCTCAGGAGGAATTCTCCTGTCTGGATGCACCATTCTTTCTGGAGGCCTTCCTATTTGTCCGTGATGTATTATTGGAGGTCTTCCAGGTTCTCTCTTTGGACCAGGTCTATGTGCAGGAGGAATTTTTCTGTCTGGAGGCCCGCTTGCTTTCTTTTTTCTTTCTTTATTATAAATTCTAAAAAAGAAAACAGCAACAATAATAATTAATAACACAATAATTCCAATCACTAAAAACAAAATCCATTTAGAAGAAGATTTTTCTGGTGTACAATCTTCAGGACAATTAAATTCATCCTCATAATAACCACAATAACCATTTCCACAATCATCAGAAGAACCATTTATAGGTACTGTTGAAGAAACATAACCACAAAGTCCATTAACTTTTGACTGAGAAAACCATTTGTAATCAGAACCACATTTTAGAGGAATCTCTCCATTACAACTCTCATTTCCAACAGGAGCACATTCAACACTACAATTTCCAACAACAATTCCAACCTTATCCCACTGAAAATCTTCTCCACACTCATATAAATTAAATCCTATACACATTCCTGTTCCAACATTAGAACAAGCTTTATTATCTGCTTCTTCTACACAAGCTCCACTTCCATCTGAAGTATACCCTGTTTCACAGATACATTCAGAAGTGCAATGAGCAGAACCATCACATTCTTCATAATAATTACTTTCAAAATCACCATTTCCACAATAATCTGGTTCTGTTATTAAAAATAATGAAAAATGAGCTGCATTAAATTTGTATTCATATATTCCTTCTCCTGTAGTTAGTTTCTCTAATTGTCTCTGAGATTCAGGAACCTCTAACCAAGTAGTTTTGCTCTCTTCAATATAAATGACTACATTTTGTAAAGGCCATTTAAATTCATTTTCATTTAAAGTAAGACTTAAAATAGCGCTTCTATCTGGATTACTCGAAGAAACGTTTAGAATCTTTACAATTCTTTTATTTGGAACACTAAAATTATAATCTAAGGGTAAAACATTTAAAACAGAACCAAATGTAAAATCTAAACTACAACCAGATTCAATTGAAGTTACATATGCTCCTACACCTGTAGAAGAAAGCCCTAACTTTGATTTATCATAACTTTCAATACAACTTGGACACTGATAATCATGATTAGCTTTATTTGTACAAGTTTCTCCTGGTTCTAAACACTCTCCTGTATCTAAACACCAAGTATAACTTTCTTCAACACATTTCATACAAGTTCCAGGTAATGTAGTAGGACCAGGACAAACTGCATCACTTCCATCACAATTTTCATCTATATTATTTTCACAAATTTCTGGTGCATTTGGATGAATTGCAGCATTATTATCATCACAATCTTCAGCTCCACACTCTTCTCCTCCTTCTTGAGAATAACCATCTCCATCATTGTCAGTGCATGTTATAGGGGGGGTTACACACTCTCCTGCAATACAATTTTGTCCACTTCCACAAGTTCCACAACTTCTAGACTGTCCACAAACTATTTGATTTCCGCATTCATATCCTAAACTTGCACAAGTATCAGTGCATGAAGTTACACAATGTCCTCCACTACAAACCTTTCCACTTCCACAAGTCCCACAACTTCTAGACTGTCCACAAACTATTTGATTTCCGCATTCATATCCTAAACTTGAACAAGTATCAGTGCATGCTGGAGCCTGATAAACACACTGCCCTTGAGTATTACAATATTCATTACTTCCACAAGTTCCACAATTAGTAGATTTTCCACAAACCAAGTTCCATCCACATTCATATCCTAAACTTGAACAAGTATCAGTGCATGCTGGAGCTTGGTATACACAAGTTCCTCCTTGACAAACTTCATTACTTCCGCAAGTTCCACAATTAGTAGATTGCCCACAAACCATTTGAGATCCGCACTCATATCCTAAACTTGCACAAGTATCTTCACATTCTATGGTTCTACAAATTCCATCACTGCAATATTCATTACTTCCACAAGTTCCACAATATTTTTGAGCTCCACAAACACTTTGATATCCACATTCATATCCTAAACTTGCACAAGTATCAGTGCAAATCACTTCAACACATCTTCTTTCTGAACATTGCATTCCTTCACTCGCACAATTATATGTTACAAAATCTGCTATATTTGAAGAAGTACAAATAGCTTCATATAAAGTATTTCCTGAACAATAATCATATTCATCTCCACTCATATCTGTTACACGTGATGCTTCATAGTAATCTTCTCCACCATCATAATCAGTGCATACTGCCACTGCATCACCACCAACACAATCATCATCTATTCCATTATTTGGAATTTCAGTTGCACCAGGATTAACTGCTGCATTATTATCTCTACAATCTGCAGTTGTTCCACATTCTCCTCCTTGAGCATAATAACCATCATTATCCTTATCCTGACAAGGGATACATCTTCCAGACTTACAAAGCTGCTCTCCAATTGTGCAACTTTCAGTTGTGGTTGCAACATGAGGGCCTGTAGCTCCTACTGTTCCAGTACAATAAGCCTCTCTTAATGTATTTTCATCAATACAAGAATCAGGAGTTGTTGTTCCACTTGAATCACTTGCAGTTCCAAAAACATTAAGAATTATTCCTCCATCACTATCACTACATTTTATTGTTGGA